>CAIYXO010000398.1 GCA_903930165.1 uncultured Verrucomicrobiota bacterium
AGCCGAGGTCCCAGAGGTGCATCTCCCACCACAACGCCCAGCCCTCCACCCAGAAGGGCGTCCCGAACATCTGGCGGTGGGGATGGTGGCGGTCCGCGTACCAGCCCTGCAGATGGTGTCCCGGGATGAGTTCGTGGTGCACGGTCGCGCGGCAGAAGTGCCGGTTGTTGGCGCGCAGGCTGTCGAGCTTGCCGGCATGATCCATGGCGTCGGTCGGGAACGAGACCTGGATCACCTCCCCGCCGAGGAAGAACGGGTTCACCTTCTGGCGCTCGGGGGACATCATCGACATCCGCCACGTGTCGATGGCGTGCGGCGGTACGGTGATGAGGTCGCGCTTCACGAGGAACTCCACGGCCTCGTAGGCCATGTCGGCGATGAGCGCAGGCTGTTCGCCCGGGGCGACGTGGTCTTGTTTCACCTTCTCCAGCGCCGCCTTCCAGTCGTCGCCCAGGCCCATGTCCCGCGCGGCCTTACGCCACTCGGCCTCGCACCAGGCGAACTCCTTCTCGGCGATCGCGATGAGCTGTTCCGGCGTGTAGGGGATCCGCTCGTGCTCGAGGTCCAGCCGCAGGCCGTCGGCGCCGATCGGGTCGCCCACGATGGGTTCGTCGGCCCCTTCCTTCTGGCCGACCACGTTCTCCCGAAGGAACCGGGCGTGGGCCTTCAGCGACTCGTCGACCCGCTTCTTGGGCTCGCGGACCCACCAGCCGAAGAGGGGGTCGTAGCCGTCGTGGAAACGGAACCAGTCGTCGAGCTCCCGTCCCAGATCCCCGAGCCGGCGGATGGCCCGCAAGGCGACGATCCGGCCCGGCTTCGCGGCGTCGCCGGACAACGATTTCCGCGCCGCATCCGCCGCGGCTGCGATCCGCGAGAGGGAGGCGGCGGCGGCGATGGGATCCGGCCTCTGGAGGCGGCGGCGGGATTCCTGGAATCCGGCCAGATCCTCGGCGAAGGGCAGCAGCGCGGCCATCTCCGCGTTGCGTTGCCGGGAACGCGCGAGCAGGCCGGCCTCGTGCCGCGCCTCGGCCCGGAGGAGATGCCAGTCGAGACGTTCCTCCAAACCCAGCGGCTCGTAGGGCATCGAGTCGAGCCCCTTGGCCCACTCCTCCGCGAACTCGAGCAGACGCCGGAGCTGCAGCTCGGAACCGCTCACCGAATGGAATCGGAGCAGGGCCTGGCGATCCTCGCGGTAGCGTTCCACCAACCCGCGCAGGCCGCTGCCGCCGGGGGGCGTGACGGCTGGGACCGGAACGTAGGCCGAGACGGGCCGCTCGTCGGGGACCGGTTGGCCGTGGCGGAAGTCGTCCGCGGCGACGGCGAGGTTCGCGGTCGCGAGCCAGAGCGCGATCGGACGGAAGGCCCGGAGAGGTCTCATGGCCCCAGTGTCCCGGGACCGGGGCGGGCATCAAGCCGGCAGGTCCGTACCGCGACGGCCTCCGGTTCAGTCGGGCACAGCATCCGTTGCCTCGAAGTTCGATTTCGCACACGCTGATCGTGTTCATGAGCATCCCGCGCATCGGCATCATCGGAGGCAGCGGCCTCTACCACATCGAGGGCTTCACCCGTCAGAAGTGGGTGTCCGTGAAGACGCCCTTCGGCGAGCCCTCCGACGCCTTCCTCACCGGCGAGTTGGCCGGGCGCGAGGTGGTCTTCCTCCCGCGCCACGGACGGGGCCACCGCATCCTGCCCTCCGAGCTGAACCACCGGGCCAACATGTGGGCGATGCGGAAGCTCGGCGTCCGCTGGGTGGTCAGCGTCAGCGCGGTCGGCTCCCTGCAGGCGAAGCTCAAGCCGTGCGACATCGTGCTGGTGGACCAGTTCGTGGACCGCACCAAGCGCGACTTCGAGCACACCTTCTTCGGAAGGGGCATCGTGGCGCACGTCGCCTTCGCGGACCCGATCAGCGAGGAGTTGCGCCGCCTTCTGCTGAAGGCCGCCAAGGCCGAGAAGGCGCGTGTCCACGACGGCGGCACCTACGTGAACATGGAGGGCCCCGCCTTCAGCACCCGCGCCGAGTCCATCGCCAACCACAAGGCGGGCTTCGACGTGATCGGCATGACCAACCTCGGCGAGGCGAAGTGCGCCCGCGAGGCCGAGATCGCCTACGCCTCGATGGCCATGGTCACCGACTACGACTGCTGGAAGGTGGACGAGGCGCACGTCACGGTGGAGATGGTGATCGCCAACCTGCGCCGCAACGCCGAGCAGGCCAAGGCGATCGTCGCCCGCGCGATCCCGACGATTCCTGCGGTGGCCGACTGGCCGGCCCACGACGCCCTCCGCAACGCGATCATGACCGAGAGGTCCCTCTGGCCGGCGAAGACGGTGAAGCAGCTCGGTCCGATCCTGGCCAAGTACCTTTGAGCCGATCCGCCCGACGCAGGATCGTGCCGGGTCCTGGGGAATCCGGGCACGTGGACCGGGAGGCGCCTGTCCCACCGATGAACTCGAATCCGGTCATGGACTGGTTCCGCCGTCGGCATGGAGAGCCCACGCCGGCGCAGGCGGGCGCGTGGCCGCTGGTGCGGGAAGGACGCCATGTGCTGATCGTCTCGCCGACCGGCACCGGGAAGACTTTGGCCGCGTTCCTGGCGGTGTTGGAGCGGCTCGACGCGGAGCATCGCGGGGGCGTGCTGGAGGATTCGTTGGCCTGCGTCTACATCTCGCCGTTGCGCGCGCTCGGCTACGACCTCGCCAAGAACCTCGAGGGACCGCTCCGGGAGATCCACGGACCGGACCGCGAGCCGCCGATCCGCGTGGGGCTGCGCACCGGCGACACGGAGACCTCGGAGCGGGACCGGCAGTTCGCCCGTCCGCCGCACCTGCTGCTGACCACCCCGGAGAGCCTCTGCCTGCTCCTGAGCCAGGAGCGCTGGCAGACGAAGCTGGCGACGGTGCGGTGGGTGATCGTGGACGAGCTCCACGCGTTGGCCTCCAACAAGCGTGGAGCCCACCTTGCGCTCAGCCTGGAACGGCTCGACGAGGTCGTCCGCGCCGCGGGCGGCCGGCTCCAGCGGATCGGACTTTCCGCAACCGTCCATCCGTTGCGCGACGCGGCTGCGTTCCTCGTGGGCGAGGGGAGGGACTGCGCGATCGTGGACGTCTCGACCGCGAAGAAGATCGACCTTCGGGTCTACACGCCGTTGCAGCGGGAACCGTATCCCGCCGCGGGGTTCACCGGCGTCCGCCTGATCCGTGAGTTGGCGCAGCTGGTGAGACGCCACCGGACGACGCTGGTGTTCACCAACACCCGCAGCGGCGCCGAGTCCGCGACATACTGGCTGAAGGAACAGCTCCCGGAACTTGCCGAGTCCGTCGAATGCCACCACGCCTCGCTCGACCGCGACCTGCGGCTGGACGTCGAGGACCGCCTCAAGCGGGGTGAACTGCGGGCGGTGGTGTGCTCCACCTCCCTGGAGCTGGGCATCGACATCGGGAGCATCGACCTGGTGGTGATGCTGGCCACGCCGAAGGGGGTGGCCCGGGCGCTCCAGCGGACGGGGCGGGCCGGCCACGACATCCATTCGGTGAGCCGCGGCCTGTTGATGGCGACGAACGTGGGGGACCTCGTCGAGTGCTGCGCCACGGCCCTGCTGGCGCGGGCGGGCCACCTCGACGCGATGCGCATCCCGGAGTCGCCCCTCGACGTGCTCGCCCAGCAGCTGATGGGGATGGGCTGCGTCTCGGTGTGGAACCGCGACGCCGCGTTCGGGCTGGTCCGGCGGGCCAGGCCGTTCCGGGGACTGGCCCGGCAGGACTTCGACGACGTGCTGGATTTCCTCGCCGGTGGCGGTGCCTCGCTGCGCCGCCAGTACACGGAACTCTTCGGCAAGATCCACCTCGACGAACAAACCTTCGAGTCGCGGGCCGGTGCCCCACGCCGGGACTTCCTCCAGAACATCGGCACCATCGCCGGCGAGGGCGTCGTGAACGTCCTGTTGCGCAACACCCGGATCGGCAGCGTCGAGGAGGGTTTCCTGAGGCGGCTGCGGGTCGGGGACGTCTTCTCGCTCGCCGGGCGTCCGCTGCGTCTGGAGCGGATCGGCCTGATGGAATGCTGGGTGGCGCGCGCCGACGGTTCCGTGCCGACGGTCCCGCGCTGGGGTGCCAACAAGTTCCCGCTGGCCAACCGGGTGGCGAAGGAGATCCGGGCCTTCCGTGGGGAACTGCGGTCCCGCCTCGAAGCGCGGACGCCGGTGTCCGAACTGCTGCAATGGATCGCGGCCCGGCTCGATTGCGGTGCGGCGAACGCGGCGGTGATCCACCGCGTCCATGCGGCGCAGCATGGGATCAGCGAGATCCCGACCGGGGATTTCCTTTTGGTGGAGGAGTTGTGCGAGGCGCCCGGGGTCCCGGCGGCGGCGCCGATCTCGGGCCGTCCCCGGAACGCCAGAGGCGGCAGGCGGGACCGGGCCTCGGACGCGGCCAAGGGCGTGGACGAAGGGCAGTTGGCGATGGCCCCCATCGCGCTCGGCGCCCGCGGATCCGCCCCGACGCGTGCCTCGGCAGCCGGCGGCCGCGTCCAGGAGCCGGCCGCCGCACCGGCCGCCGGGATCTCCCGGCACTACTTCTTCCACAGCCTGGTCGGGAGGGCCGCGAACGACGCGTTGTCCCGGGTGGTGGGACTGCGCGTGGGCCGGCTGCGGGGTGGCAATGCCATCGTCACGGCCGACGACTACGGCTTCGTGCTCACCGTCACCGAAGGCCAGCGGCTCGGTTCCGACGACCTGGCGGGGCTGCTCCGCCCCGAAGGCTTCGAGTCCGACCTGGACGAGGCGTTGGGGCGTTCGGACCTGTTGAAGTACCATTTCCGCAACGCGGCGCAGACCGGGCTGATGGTGTGCCGAAACCACTTCGGCGAGGAGAAGAGCGTGCGGAAGCTCCAGTGGAGCGCCGAGGTGATCTTCAACGTCCTGGTGCAACACGAGCCGACCCACGTGCTCCTCAGGGAGGCGCGACGGGACGCGTTGCACACGTTCCTCGACGCGCCGAGGGCGAGGGCGTGGATGGAGGATTTCGAGACGAGACGCCTCCCGATCCGCCTGCGTCCAGTCCCGGTCGTTCCGCCTCTCTCCTTCGGGATGTACGCCACGAAGATCAAGGAGGCCCTCTTGGTCGAGGATCCGCAGGAGACGTTGGAGCGGCTCTATCACCACTGGTGGGGCGCGCTGCAGAACCACATGGACCCCAGCGCCGGCGACGCCGGCTGAGCCGTGGCCTCCAACTCATCGACGGAACTCCGGTGGTGGACACGGATTTCACGGAACTCCAAGGACGCCCTTGGATCCGTCTCCGAGGTGCAGCGGCACGGCCGAGGCCGGAATTCCGGCGTAAGTCCAACTTGGATCTGAATCCGTGAGATCCGTGTCGCCACTCCGCGGCGTGGGGAGTTTGTCTCTGTCCCTTCTGGATCGGGCCAAGGGGACGCCGCAAAGGAGATGATGTCGAAGTGTGAAGGCCCCTTTCCCATCGACCGGCCTTCCAAGCCGGCGCAGGGTGCCCGACGACAATGGCATTTAGAGAACTCGCCTTGGATCCGAGGATCCTGCAGGCCGTCCAAGAGGCCGGTTACACCGAGCCGACCCCGATTCAGGCCGCGGCGATCCCGCCGATCCTGGCCGGACACGATCTCATCGGCATCGCACAGACCGGCACCGGCAAGACCGCTGCCTTCACGCTGCCGATCCTCACCCGTCTCTCGGCGGGAAGGTCCGGGCCCGGACAGATCCGCACCCTCGTCCTCGCGCCGACCCGCGAACTCGTGGTCCAGATCGAGGAGAACGTCCGCGCCTACGCGAAGCACCTCCACATCAACATCGCCACCGTCTACGGCGGCGTCGGGGAACGGAACCAGATCGAGGCGCTCCGCCGTGGGGCGGACATGATCATCGCCACCCCGGGCCGGCTCATCGACCTGCTGAACCGCCGCTACGGCAACTTCTCCGGACTCCAGCACCTGATCCTCGACGAGGCGGACCGCATGCTGGACATGGGCTTCCTCCCCTCGATCCGCGAGATCGTCCGCCAGATGCCGAAGAAGCGTCAGACGCTGCTGTTCTCCGCGACGCTCTCGAAGGAGATCGAGTCGGTGACCCGGGAGTTCCAGGTATCGCCGAAGACCGTCCAGATCGGGCGCCGCTCGAATCCGGCCGAGACCGTGACCCAGTTCGTCTACGAGGTCCCCAAGGGCCTGAAGCCCCAGCTGCTGGTCCACCTGTTGCGTGAGCCGCAGATGGAGATGGTCCTGGTCTTCGTGCGGATGAAGCACGGGGCCGACCGCCTGGCGCGTCGTCTGGAGCAGTTCGGCATCCGTTGCGCGACGCTCCACGCGAACCGCTCCCAGAACCAGCGCCTTCGGGCCTTGGCCGACTTCAAGTCCGGAGCGGTCCGTGTGCTTGTGGCCACGGACATCGCCGCGCGCGGCATCGACGTCGACGGCATCTCGCACGTGGTGAACTTCGACTTCCCGCCGCAGCCCGAGGACTACGTCCACCGGATCGGCCGCACCGGTCGCGCCAACGCGGTCGGCGACGCGATCAGCTTCGTGAGTCCGGATGAGCAGCCGGACCTACGGTCGCTCGAACGGTTCATCGGGCGGGGAATCGTGCGGAAGCGTGCGGAAGGCTTCGACTACAGCGCCCCGGCGCCGGCGCCGGCCGAATCCCGTGGCGGCGGCGGCGGCGGTCGTCCCGGTGGCGGAAGGGACCGGCGTCCTGGTCAGGGTCGTCCCGAGCGCGGCGGAGGTGGAGGTGGTGGCCGGCCTGGTGGCGGTCCAAGGGATGCCGGCCCACGCGGCGGCGGTCCCGGTGGCCCCGGCCCCAGGGGCGGCGGCGGCGGAAACGGCGGTGGGGGTGGCGGCCCGAGGCCTGGAGGTTCCCGCGGCCCATCCCGCGGCGGTCCCCCGAGGTCGTTCCGCCCGCGCTGAGCCATCCTGCGATACGTGCCCGGTGCGGTTGACGCTCCCCGGCGTCCCGTCCCGGGCACCTATTCCCCCGCGGGCTCCACATTCCCGCAGAGGGCGTTTCTTGCCCCGCTGAGTCTTCGGTGTCGTGTCATAGGCTGTCGGCTCGAAGGACCGCTATCCGGTCCGGCCGATCATCCAAGAACCGACACCTATGAAGCCTTTCCACCTCTCCGCGGTCGCTGGCGCGGCCGCTCTCCTGTCCCTCCAACTTTCCGCCCAGGTCTCCTACACCGCGGCGGGCGCGGTCTATTCCCAGGACTTCGATTCCCTTGCCGCCTCCGGGACCGGCAATGCTTGGGTCAACGACACGACCCTCCCGGGATGGTCCCTGTTCCGTGTGACGTCGAATTCGGATCCGACGCCGGCGGACATCACGACGTACAACGCGGGCACCGGCTCGCTCAACAGCGGAGCCTTCTACAGCTACGGGTCCAGCGGCTCCGCGGAACGGGCCCTGGGCGGACTCGGATCGGGGGCCGCCTACTTCGGCGGTGGATCCACCTCGGGGACCACCCTTTCCAACGGCGGTGTCGCGGGCTGGATCGCCCTTGCCGTGGAGAACGCCACGGGCCAGTCCATCGGTGGCTTCACCTTGCACTTCGATGGGGAGCAATGGCGAGACGGCGGAGCGGCGACGCCGGCGGCGCAACCGATGGGGTTCGAATATGGTTTCGGATCCACGATGACCGCCGTGCCCGAGTGGATGCAGCCGGGCGCCGCGTTCGAGTTCGTGAGCCCGGTCGCGGCGAACACCGGCTCCGGGTCCGCAGTGGATGGCAACGGCGCGGGTCGTGCGGCTTCGCTGGGTGGAGCGGTTGAGGGTGTGGACTGGGCGGCCGGCGAGACGCTTTGGCTACGATGGGTGGAACGGAACGACGCGGGATCCGACCACGGGTTGGCCATCGACAACCTCAGTTTTGCCGCGGTGCCGGAGCCTTCGGAATATGCGACGGCCGCGGCGACGTTGCTGGCGTTGACCTTGGTTTTCCGACGGCGCAAGGGAGCCGGAGAACAGGGATGAGTCGGTCTCCGGGCGCGGTGACGACATTTCTCGGTCCGTTTTCCCCGAAAGCCGGGGAAAGCGGTCGGGTGCTGCGGTGACCCCGTGCCGTCAGGCTCGTCGCGGCCTTGCTCGGAATGGCGGCGGGTCGTATCTCCAATGCGGTTGGTCCGCCGACGGTCGTCGTCGGGCGGACCGAGAGCCATTCAACCATGCCGATCTACGAGTTCGCCTGTCCCAAGTGCCGGAAGATCTTTGCCTTCCTGAGCCGTCGGGTGGCGCCTTCGCACACCCCTTCCTGTCCCAAGTGCGGTTCGAAGAAGCTCAGCAAAGAGGTCAGCCGCTTCGCCATGCTCAAGGGCGTGTCCGAGCCTTCGCCAACGGCCGAAGCCGACGAGGCGGATGGCCCGCCGATGCCGGACTTTGACGATCCCAAGGTGGCCAGGGCCATGGCTGAGATGGAGAGCGACATGGAGCATCTGGACGAAAGCAATCCGCGTCACATGGCGCACATGATGCGGAAGATGAAGGAGATCATGCCTCCGGGATCGATGCCGAAGGAGATGGAGACGGCGATCCGACGCCTGGAGGCGGGAGAAGATCCGGAGAAGGTCGAGGAAGACATGGGCGACCTCTTGGGCGACCTCATGGGCGAAGGTGCTGGATCCGGTGGCGGCGGCGGTGGCTACACGAAGGATCCCGGCCTCTACGACTATTGAATTGATCTGGGGACCAGGAAGGCGCCGCCCCGGCGGCGGCGCCCTCGGATGCCGAAAAGGAACCTGGGCTGGACCGAGGACACCGACCGCGACAGGTCAGGCGGACTTGGAGCCCCGGCGCCGCCAGACGGCAAAGGCGACGAGGGAAGCGCCCGCCATCGCGGCATAGGTCTGCGGCTCGGGCACCGCAACAGCCAGGTCGCGGATCTGGATGTCGCCGCCGATGGTTCCCACCAGGCTCGCCGAGCCTGTGAGCAGGTTGATGGTGTACAGCTCCGATGCGGTGCCGTTCTGGAACGCCGCATAGGCCGTCCCGGACTGGGCGATGTCGAAGCCGCTGACATCGGCGATGTCCACGCCCAACGCTCCGATCGTTTGCAGATTCTGGAAGCCCGGCGAAGTGTTGTGCTGCACCAGTACGTTGAGGGCGGTGTCTATTCCGAACAGAGTCGTTCCCGTGGCGGAGTCGTTGTCCGGGTTGGTGTAGCCCACCGCGGTGACGGTGGGATTGATCCCGAAGTTGACGTCCCCGGTCTGGAAGGCGAGGGAGGTATCGGAGCTCATCCCGGTGCCGAAGATCCGCAGGTTGGTATCGGCGTCGGAGACGATGCGCAGCCGGTTCACCACGGGGTTGAAATCGATGCCGAACTGCGTTCCCGAACCCAGGCTGGTCAGAAAGGAGGCCGAAGTGACGTCGGTGGCCACGCCGGTGGTCGGCTGGATCGAGAAGACGCGGTCACCGGTGCCAATCCCGTAGATCAATCCATCTGCCGGTCGCACATCGATGCCGAGGAGGGTGGAGCCTCCGAGGCCGCTCACCGAAACCGGGGTGGTGACCGTTCCAGGAGTCAGGCTGTCGAACCGGAACAGGAAATTCCCGGTGCCCAGTCCATAGAGAGTCTCCGCCCGAAGGATGGGCGCACCCAACAACAGGGCGGAGGCGATCAGGGCGGGACGGAAGCAGGCGAATCGTGAGTGTTTTGGTTGCATGGAATGAAGGTGTTGTCTCGGACCGTTCTCTTCGGGAGGAACGGCTCGTGCCCCGGTTGAGGCGCACCGAGTCCGATCCCGCCCGACCTCCCTACTACGCCGAGGGTCGATGGACGGATGCATCCGGTCTCACTTTGGTTCTGCAGTCGGCTCGATTCCGGTGGTCCCATGGATCCGCCTCCAGCCGGTAAGGTGGTCATCCAATGGGGGGATGTTGCCGAAGCTCCTCCGCCTTGGTGGAACGGGTCGGGTCAGCCCCGCACGATGCCGTCGGGCAGATCGTTGCGATCTCCCGGGTGCTTGGGGAAATGGCGGCAAAGCTCGACGCCGGCACTCCGGATCCCCGCGACGACGGCGTCTTGGAAACGCCCTGCCTTGAGCTGGGATTCCATGTCTCTCGCAACGGCCTCCCAGAATCCGGGACCACAGCGGAAGTGGATGCCCTCGTCGCCGATCACCGCGAAACGCCGGATTTCCGGGGCGAAGTAGAGCAGCACGCCGTTGCGCAGTGGGGTGCGGTTCATGCCGAGCCGGTCGAACTCCCTTTGCGCGGCGGCCAGGACGTCGGCCGGTTCGCCCGAGGCGATGAACACCCGGATCTCGCCCGAGGTTCCGGATTCGGCCTCGCGGATCGCCGCCGTGACCACGCTGTCGTCGAGCTGCTTCTCAAACTCTCGAGCCTTCATGCGATTCGTCCTTCCGGTTTCACCATCCGCCGCTGGCGCCGCCTCCGCCGGACCGCCCGCCACCTCCGCTGAATCCGCCTCCGGATCCCCCGCCACCCCAACCACCGCCTCCACCGCCCCAGCCGCCTCCCCAGTGGTTCATGCCCCAGGAGTGGTGGCCGGTCCGCGAGAAGTGGGATCCCGTCTGGCGGACCAGCAAGGCGATCCAGACGAAGAGCAGGACGAAGCCTCCCATGGCCGGCTCGGACATGGCCCCGAAGAAAACGGCGAAGAAATGGCCCGCGGCGCCGATGAGGACGCCGCCGGCCACGGATCCGAGGCGGAGAGGCCGCCAGAAGGCCAGTCGGGCCAGGCCTCCGAGCACGGCTCCGGCGATGGCGGCCAGCTTTGCCCAGCCGAGGACCTCCCTGATGTCTCGACCGCGGCCTCCCTGGGTCCTGGGAGCCTTGTATTCCCCTCGGGTCGCCGCGATCACGGCGTCGATGCCGGACTCCAAGGCCGCGTCGATGTCCCCGGACCGCATCTTCGGTGTGACGGTCTGGGACAGGATCCGACCCGCCGTCGCATCCGGGAGTGGTCCCTCGAGACCGTAGCCGACCTCGATGCGCATCTTCCGGTCGTCGCGGAAGACGGCGAACAGGACGCCGTTGTCGCGGCCCTTCCTGCCGATCTTCCACTCCTGGAAAACGCGGTGGACGTGTTCCTCGAGGGTGGTTCCGGAGGGCAGGGACGGGCTGGTCCAGAGCACCACCTGGGAACCGTCGGACTTCTCGAACTCCTCCAGCTTCCGGAGGATCCGTCCCCGTGCTGCGGGCGAAAGCATGCCCGCGGTGTCTTCGACATGTTGTCTCGGTGCCGGAGGAAGCGCGGGTTTCGAGCCCTGCGCATGGACCGATCCTGCCAGGAAGAGCCAGCCGGCCAGACACAGCAGCAAGAGGCTGACCGCGTGGTGCCGGGATGGGCCGGGACTACTCATGCCGGGAGCGGGGCGTGGGGGTGGCGGGAGGTGTCTCAACGGACGCCGCCGTTTCCGAAGTCGACCTTCGGGGCCTTGGCTGCGCCGGCGTCGGCGGTGAAGTAGGGGCGCGGTTGGAAGTTGAACATCCGGGCCACCAGGACGCGCGGGAAGGTCTCGACCGAGGTGTTGTAGCCCTGCACGGCCTCGTTGAAGCGTTGGCGTTCGACCGTGATGCGGTTCTCGGTGCCCTCGAGCTGGACCTGGAGGTCGCGGAAGCCCTGGGTGGACTTCAGTTCCGGGTACTTCTCGGCGGTGACCAGCAGTCGTGAAAGAGCGGAGCCGAGGGCGCCCTGGGCGTCCTGGAACGCCTTGAGCT
>CAIYXO010000399.1 GCA_903930165.1 uncultured Verrucomicrobiota bacterium
CCTCAGCGCCGACCTCGTGGCCCAACACCTGTATGCGGACCAGGTCTTCGACGCGTCGTCCCTGCTCGACGGGCTCGGAGCGGTGCGGTCGACGGTGCACAGCCTCTCGGCGCATCCCTCGTTGCGATGGAGCCCGACCGCATCTCTGCGGCTCGACGCAGGATTCCAATGGCAGAGGCAGAATTTCGAGACGCCGCTCGACGGATTCTGGAACGTCGGACCGAGGGTTTCCGCGGGTTGGGATTACCGGGCAGGTTCCTCGGTCGAACTCCAATGGAGACTGGAGGACCGCGCCTACGATTCGCGGCCCGCGGCGAACCTGCTGGGCATCCCGGAACCGGACACCCTCGCGCGCTTCACGCAGATGCAGACCGAACTGGTGTGGCGACATCAGTGGACCGAGAAGCCGAGGTTCCGCACCACCGTGCGGTTGTTCCACCAGGGCAACCGGGACGAGGAGGTGGGATTCTACGACTTCGACCGGACGGGTGTCGCCACGACCCTGCGTCTTGATGGTCGGCTTTGGACGGCTTCGCTGTCCGGCCGTTGGAGCCACTGGAGCTATGCGCGCCAGTTCATCTCGCCGGCGCCCGAGGACCTCTTCACCTACCGTCGCCGCGACGACCTGGAGTTGACGCTCCGCGTCCAACGGCGGTTCGGGAACCACCTCACCGTGTTCGTCGAGGAACTCTACGAGCGCCAGGACTCGAACGTGGTGCTGGAGACCTTTGACGCCCACACCGTCCAGGCCGGCCTCGAATGGGAGTTCTAGTGCAATGAGACATCGGTCCCTAGGATTCGGCGAAACCATGCTTTTCCGTCGGACGGCCCCGATCCCGTTGACCACCGCCCTCGCGGCGCTGGTCGCGCTCGGGATCCTCGTGGCGACGGTCCTGCTCACTCGGCGACGGCTCCAGGAGGACCTCCATTCCCTGCTGGCCGTGAGGGAGGCCCGTTCGGTGTCGTCGTTGTTCGAGGGACGCCTTTCCGCGCTGCGCTCCGAGGGCTTCGACGATCCGCTTCTGGCGGCGGTCGAGTTCGCTGCGTTGCCCCAGATGGAGAACCTCCGTGGGGTGACCCTCTACGACGCGGAGGGCCGGTTTCCTTCCCGGTTGGTCGGCGAGGATGCCGTGCCGCCGCCCATGGTGACGTCGGGTGTTCCGGCAGTTCCGGGTTTGCCTGCCGCGCAATTCATACCGGGCAACGGCATTGCCGGCGCTCGGCTGCGGGTGCATTTCCCATTGCGCGACGAGGTCGGTGCGGTCGGCGGGATCCTGGCCTTGGAACTGGACGCCTCCGGCCTCGAGCAAGAGTACCTGCGGATGGACCATGCCTTGCGCCGGCAGGGGGCGTTGACGCTCGTCCTTTCCGGGTTCGCGCTGGCCGCGGCCCTGGCGGTCGCCTTCTCCGGTCTGGCCCACGCCAACCGCCTGCTGGCCGAACGCACCCGGCTTCTCGAGCAGACCAACCGCGAATTGAGCCTCGCGAACAGGACCGGTGCCGTCGGTGCCGTCGCCTCTCACCTCGTCCATGGCCTCCGCGGTCCGCTCGCCGGGCTGCAGGCGTTCGTCGCCGGACTCGCCGACGGTGGGACGGACGGCGCGGGCGTCGCCGACGCGCGCGACACCGCGCGCCGGATGAAGGCGATGATCGATGAAGTCGTGCGGGTGCTGCGCGACGACTCCGGGCTTCTTGGACACGAGGTTCCGGTGGCGGAGCTGCTTCCGATCCTGGCGCGGGGGATTCCCCCTGCCTGTGTCGCCCGCGGGGTCTCGCTCCGCATCGAAGGAGATTCCCTGCGACGCCTCGGCAACCGCGAGGCCAACCTGCTTCTGTTGATCCTTGAGAACCTGGTCGCCAACGCGGCGCAGGCTTCACCGGACGGCGCTGAGGTCCGCGTTCTCCTTGCCGGAACTGCGGACGGAACGCTCGAGTTTCGGGTGGTCGATTCCGGGTCCGGGATCCCGGATCGACTTCGGGCGGATCTCTTCCAGCCGACGATATCCTCGCGACCCGACGGCGCCGGCATTGGGCTGGCGATCACCCGGAGGCTCGCCTTGGCCATGGGCGCCGAGGTCGCCCTCGAGTCCACGGGACCCGGTGGTTCCGTGTTCCTCCTGCGCATTCCACCGGCACGGGCTGCGGGGAACGCCGGTTGACCGGCATTGCCAGCGACACCTGTGAGGGACTATCCCGGTCCGGTTTCCCGAGATGAGTCCGACAACTGGTATGCCGCCGATGTCCCCCAGGGTCCCTGTCGTGGTGTCCCTCTGGCTCCTGTTGCTGGAGATGGTGTCCGCCGACCCGAACCATCCGCTGGACTGGAAGTGGTCCAATCCTTCCCCGTCCGGGACCGCGGTCAGCGGCCTCGCCTGGCGGACCAACCGGCTGTATCTGGCCCCCGGGGAACGGGGACGTCTCCAGGTCGCCACGGATCCCACGTCGTGGCGGACCGTCGTCACCGGTACGACGAAGTCCCTGCGCGCCGCCGCCTACCTTGGGAACCGCGCGGTCGTGGTGGGCGAGGCGGGCGTCGTGCTGTGGTCCGACGACGACCAGTTCCGAAAGGTCGAAACCGGCCGCACCAACTGGATCGAGGGCGTCGCCGCGTCGACGGATCGACTGGTCGCGGTCGGCGACGCGGGCCTCGTGCTGGTGAGCACCAACGGCGTCGACTGGACCGCCTCGGCGAGCGGCACCACCCAATGGCTTCGGGCGGTCGCCTACGGTTCGGGGCTCTTCCTTGTGGTCGGCGAAGGCGGCTACGTGGCGAGCAGTCCGGATGGCCGTACCTGGACCCAGAGAGCCGCGGGCAGGGTCTCGGTCGCCCTCAACGCCGTGGCCCCGGTCGGCACCGGCTTTCTCGCCGTCGGCGACAACGGCACGGTGCTTTCCAGCCGCGGCACCCAGCTCAGCCAATGGGACGCCTCGCGCATCAACACCACCCTGCCGCTCTTGTCCGTGGTCGCTCCGAGCGCTTCGGAACGCCTCGTCGGCGGTGGCGGCGAATGTTGGTTCGGCATCCAGGTCGCCAACAGCTTCGTCTGGTCCTCCGAGGTCACCGGCCTCCGCGCATCGCCCGCGCCCGTGGCCGAGTATCAGGCGCTCGTCTTCGACGGATCCCGCATCGTCGCCGGCACCCGAAGCGGCGTGTTCGCGTTGGGAACCCGATCCCTCTCCTTCGCCGGATTCTCATGGAGCCACACCGCGCCCGTGGGACGTTCCACCGTATGGGACTCCACGTTCGTCACCGCCGAGTCCACCAACATCACGGTGCGGCTCGAGGCAGGAGTCCCGGTCCTCTCCACCAACAGCGCTCCCAGCACCTTCCGCGTGGCCGTCGGTGAACGCGCGCAGATCCTCGACAGCGTGGACGGACGCTCCTGGAACGTCGGGCTCTCCCCCGCGTCCGCGACCAACACCGACTACTTCGGGATCGCCGCCCGGCCTGGTCTCGTCCTCGCCGCCGGATCCGGCGGCGCCATCGCCCGCAGCCTCCCGGAGTTCCTGCCCTCCATCACCACCAACCGACTCACCAACGGCACCGTGGTGTCCACGGTCGTCGTCACCAACCGCATCAACCTGCTCGGCATCGCCTGGGACGCCGTCGTCTCCGGCGTGACCACCGACCTCCAGGGTGTCGCCATGTCCGACACGCTGGCCGTGGTCGCCGGTTCCCGCGGTGCGATCCTCACCAGCACGAACGGGTCGAATTGGACGCGCCGCACCTCCGGAACCACGGCGTTCCTGTCGTCGGTCGCCTCCTGGCCCGGCGGCTTCGTCGCCACCGGCGAGGCCGGAACGATCTTGACCAGCCCTGACGGGATCCGTTGGACGACATCGGCCGTCCCGGCCACGGGTTGGCTCTGGAAGGTGCGCTGGTTGCAGGACCGCTTGGTGGCCGTGGGCCAGGGCGGCGCCGTCCTCAGCAGCACCAACGGGCTCGACTGGACCCGCCACGACACCGGCACCAACGTCTGGTGGAACGACGTCGTCCGGACCTCCGACGCCTACTACCTAGCGGGCGACTCCGGACTGGTCGCGGTCTCTGACGATCTCCACCCATGGAGCGTCGTCCCCTTGCCGACGCTGCGGAACCTCTACACCGCCACCGCCATGGATGACCGTCTCGTGGTCGCCGGTGCCAGCGGGGGAATCCTCCGCGCACGCCTCGCTGCCTACCCGCAGCCCGTCCGTTTGCAGGGATTCCCGAAGGCGCCGGACGACAGCCTGTTCCTCTTCGAAGGGGAACCCGACCAACCCTTCGTCTTCGAACGGTCCGACGACCTCCTCGAATGGACCGACGCGAACGACTTCGAGATCACCGATTCCTCGGGGCTGCTGATCCTCGTGGACACCACCACCAACGCAGTGCCGACGCAGTTCTACCGCACCCGTTCGCCTTGATCCGTTCGGAGCGGAGTCGATCCTCACGCAGGAGCGCCAAGGCGCCAACGGGGTGACGGATCCGGGATCGGGAATGCGATCACCGTCGGGTTCGAGTTGCCTCTTCGTGGGTCGGGCTGTCTTCGGTTGCCTTCCCAGCGGACTTGCGGCCAATCCCTTCTGCACCGTTCCGCTAGGTCAGGCCCCGCTCGTCCATGCCGTCCTCGTCCAATCCCAGGTAGTGCCCGAACTCGTGGAGGAAGGTGATGCGGATTTCCTCTCGATAGATCTCCTCATCGCCGTCGGCGTAGTCCCAGAGGTTCTGGAGGAACAGCCGGATCTCCCTGGGAACCGGGCTCGCCTCGAAATCCGCCACTCCCACCGGGTCGCCCGTGTACAGGCCCAACAGGTCGGGATCCCAACCCTCCTCGATCAACGCGTCGTCCGGATAGGACTGGTACCGCACCGGCACGGCGGCCACGTGGGGCTTCAGGTCGGCCGGAAGCGCGGCGCATGTGGAGGCAACTTCCTCCTCGGCAATCCGCACCAGCTCGTTCCAGGAATCGGACATGCCCATGACAAAAATGGGGAATCGCCTTCGGGTCAATTCCCGCGGAAATCCGCAACTTCGTGCCCAGGCAGAGTCCAAGCCACCGAAAAACCTCTTGTGAAACATTTCACAATCCCCCAGCGTCCCGGCGCTTTTCGATGGACTACCTTCGGGTGACGCATGCGCGTCCCCGCATGTCGTCGACATTGGAACTGTTCACATGCGCTTGCCCAGTTTGCTCAAGGTGATGGCCCTGTTGGTGGGGACCGCGACGGCGGTCCTTGGTGCGGAGCATGCCGTCGAGGCGGCCACGGCGGCTGCCCATGGCGCTGCCACCCATGCGGCGCACGCGGCTCACGCCGAGGAGGGTCTCCCCCTCGCCGCGCCGGTCATCTACGAGATCGGGGCCTTCAAGGTGACCAACTCGATGCTGGTCATGGCCATCGTCGCCTTGGGCCTGATCACCTTCGCCCAGCTGGCCACCCGCAACATCCAGATGGTCCCCAAGGGCCTCCAGAACTTCGCCGAATGGATCGTGGAATCCCTCCGCGACTTCCTGGGCGGCATCCTCGGCCCGAAGCTGGCCAAGGACACCTTCTGGTTCTTCGCCACCGTCTTCCTCTTCATCGCCTCGGCGAACTGGTTCGGCCTGCTGCCCGGTGTCGGCTCGATCGGATTCGGCCATCCCGACGCCAACGGCGCCCTGCACCACATCTCCCGCCCGATCCTCCGCGGCGCCGACGCCGACCTGAACATGACCTTGGCCTTGGCCGTGGGCTTTTTCGCCTGCTGGCTGATCTGGTCCATCAAGGCCAACGGCGTCGGAGGCTTCCTCTCCCACATCTTCGTCTATCACGGCGAGGACAAGGGCATTCTCAAGGTGCTGCTGCTGGTGATGTTCTTCCTGGTCGGATTCCTCGAGGTCATCTCGATCATGATCCGTCCCATCTCGTTGACCTTCCGTCTCTTCGGAAACATATACGCCGGCGAATCCCTGCTGGAGACCATGCTCAACCTCGGCGGGCCGATGTTCGGCTGGCTCGTGGCGCTTCCCTTCTACGGGCTGGAGCTCATGGTCGGCCTGATCCAGGCGCTCGTCTTCACGCTTCTCACCGCGGTCTTCACCTCGCTCATGTGCACGCACTCCGAGGAGCACGCGCACGCGGAAGAGGGCGGACACCACTGATTGACAGGATTTCGGCCGTCGGACCGTGGCAAGTTCTGCGGGGGCGGCCGTGAAACACCAAAGAAAGAACACATGCAAGGAAACATCGCCATCGCCGGCGCCGCCCTGGGCGGCACGATCGCCCTCGGACTCATCGGCTTCAAGGCCGCTGAAGCCGTCGGCCGCAATCCGGGTGCTTCGGGCAAGATCCTCGTGCAGGCGCTCCTGAGCGCCGCGCTCGCGGAAGGCGCCCTGATCATCACCATCCTGATGGGCAAGTAACCCTCACGGGGCCGTGAAAACGGCTCCGTGTCTCCCTTTCCACTGAGTATGCAATCGGGTTTCCTCCTGGCCGCCACCGAAGGCGGAGTCGTAGACGGTCTCAAGCACACCGCCGCCGAGGTGGGTGAGAAGTTCGGGTTCAACACCCAGCTCTTCGTCTCCCAGCTCATCGGCTTCTTCATCGTCGCCTTCCTGCTGCACCGGTTTGCCTACAAGCCGCTGCTGGCCCTGCTGGACGACCGTGAGAAGAAGATCTCCGACAGCCTCGCCGCCGCGGAGAAGATGAAGGCCGACCTGGCCAAGGCCGACGAGGACCGCAAGCGCGTGCTCGCCGAGGCCGGAGCCCAGGCCACCCGCATCGTCGAGGAGGCCCGTGCCGCCGCCGCCAAGATCGCCGAGGCCGAGACGCAACGTGCCGTGGCCGCCGCGGCCGAGATCATCGCCAAGGCCAAGCTGGCCAACGAAGCCGAGTTCAACCGCATGCGGCTCGAGCTGCGCAAGGAAGTCGGCCGCCTCGTGGTCGCCGCCTCCGTGCAGGTCACCGGCAAGATCCTGACCGACGCCGACCGCCAGCGCCTCGCCCAGGAGACGCAGCAGCAGTTCGCCGCCTGAACTTCGCCACCGGAACCCGAGGATGAAGATCGGAAAACAAGCCCGCCGCGACGCTAAGGACCTCTACTTGGCCTGCCGCCGTGAAGGCGTCCTCGACGAGGGACGCGTCCGGCAGACGGTCAGCCAGGTCCTCGCGGCCAAGCCCCGCAACTTCCTGGGCACGCTGGCCCATTTCCAACGTCTCGTGCAGCTGGACATCCAGCGCCGCACGGTGCGAGTGGAGAACGCCGTGCCCACCACCGACGCCCTGATGGCCGACATCCGTTCGAGCCTGACCCGTATCCACGGACCGGGCCTCGACTTCCAATTCTTCATCAAACCCGAACTCATCGGCGGCCTGCGAATCCAGGTCGGCAGCGATGTGTACGACGGCACCGTGAAATCCCGGCTCGCCGCCCTCGAGAACAGTTTCTAAAGATCGTTTCCAACTCCCACTGACGACATGAGTTCCCTGCTCCAAGAGATTGAAGCCCAGATCGCCGGCGCAAAGGCTTCCGTGACCCAGCAAAACGTCGGACACATCCGCGAGATCTCCGACGGTGTCTGCAAGATCGAAGGCCTCTCGGGCTGCATGGCCAACGAGATGCTCGACTTCGGCAACGGCATCATCGGCCTCGCCCTGAACCTCGAGGAAACCGAGGTCGGCGCGATCATCATGGGTGAGTACACCAGCCTCCGCGAGGGGTCCGAGGTGAAGACCACCGGCAAGCTGCTGTCCGTCCCCGTCGGCAAGGGCCTGCTGGGTCGCGTCGTCGACGTTCTCGGCCGACCGCTGGACGGCAAGGGCGCCATCGAGGCGACGACCTACTACCCGGTCGAGAAGATCGCCCCGGGCATCGTGAAGCGTAAGTCCGTCAGCCAGCCGCTCCAGACCGGCATCATGGCGATCGACGCGATGATCCCCGTCGGCCGCGGACAGCGCGAGCTGATCATCGGTGACCGCTCCACCGGCAAGACCACGATCGGCGTGGACACGATGATCAACCAGGCGCGCATCAACCGGCAGAACGCCGGCGCGAAGGACTTCCGCCCGGTCTACAACATCTACGTCGCCGTCGGACAGAAGCAGTCGAACATCGCCCGCGTCATCGCCGAACTCGAGAAGGCCGGCGCGATGGAGTACACGATCGTCGTCGCCGCCGCGGCCTCCGATTCCGCCGCCGACCAGTACCTCGCCCCGTTCTCCGGAGCGGCCATCGGCGAGTGGTTCATGGACAACGGCATGGATGCGCTCATCATCTTTGATGACCTCTCCAAGCAGGCCACGGCCTACCGCCAGGTCTCGCTGGTGCTGAAGCGTCCGTCCGGCCGCGAGGCGTATCCCGGCGACGTCTTCTACCTGCACTCCCGTCTGCTCGAGCGTTCCGCCCGCGTGAACGAGAAGAGCGGCAACGGTTCCCTCACCGCGCTCCCGATCATCGAGACCCAGGCCGGCGACGTCTCCGCGTACATCCCGACCAACGTCATCTCGATCACCGACGGCCAGATCTACCTCGAGACCGACCTCTTCTACCAGGGCGTCCGTCCCGCGATCTCCGTTGGTCTGTCGGTCTCCCGCGTCGGTTCCGCCGCGCAGATCAAGGCGATGAAGCAGGTGGCCGGCAAGATCAAGCTGGACCTCGCCCAGTTCCGTGAGCTGGCGGCCTTCGCCCAGTTCGGCTCGGACCTCGACGCCAAGACCCAGGCCACCCTCGAGCGCGGCAAGCGCATCGTCGAGCTCTTCAAGCAGAGCCAGTACAACCCGATCGCCGTCGAGATCCAGGTGTCCATCCTCTGGACCATGCAGAACGCCCTGCTCGACGACGTCCCGGTCGAGAAGGTGAAGGACTTCCAGTCCAAGCTGACGGACTTCCTAGTCACCCGTAAGCCGGCCCTGCTCGAGCGCATCCGCGTCGAGAAGGCGATCAACGACAGCCTGGCCGCGGAGCTCAAGGCCGCCGTCACCGAGTTCAAGCAGAGCTACCGCTGATCCGGGCCTGCTCACCGAGCCCCACAGACCATGCCCAGCACACGCGACATCCGGCGCCGCATCAAGTCGGTCAAGAACACGGCGCAGATCACCAAGGCGATGCAGATGGTCGCCTCGGCCAAGATGCGCAAGGCGCAGCAGGCCGCGCTGGCCGGCCGCCCCTACGCGTCCCTGATGAACGACGTGCTCGGCGCCGCCACCGCCGGCGCGGGCGAGTTCACCCACCAGCTCATGGAGCGCCGTGAGGTCAAGCGTCGTGCCCTGATCATCATCAGCACCGACAAGGGTCTCTGCGGCGCCCTCAACACCAACCTCCTCCGCGAGGCCTCCAAGCTGCCCGCCGCGTCCACGTCGTTCATCACGGCCGGACGCAAGGGCTCCCAGTGGGTCGCACGGCTGAAGCG
>CAIYXO010000400.1 GCA_903930165.1 uncultured Verrucomicrobiota bacterium
CCAGGTCGAACGGCTGGAGAAGGCCCTCGCCCGGCTCCGCCCCAAGGAATGAACCCGGGCGACGGGGCTCAGAGTCCCAGCCGGCGCAGCGCCTCCAGGATGCCGTTGCCGGCGGTCAACGAGGCCACATAGCCGCCTTCGGCCTCCACCTGCGCCTTCACGACCGGCAAGGCATTCGCAGGCGATGCCAGGTGGTGCGCATGTTCCCTCCGCAACATCGGCAGGTCGTTGAGATGATCCCCCGCCGCGAATCGCCCTTCGGGACCGATTCCCAGGATCCTTCCCAGCTCCGTCAACGCCGTCCCCTTGCTGTAGCGGACATGGCTCAGTCGCACGTAGACGTCGTTGCGCACGGCGACGAGGGCCGGGATGCCGGAACAGAATGCGTCCAGCTCGGACTGGATCGCATCCATCTGCGGATTGGACCGGGCGATGACACACAACGGCGAGAAGGCGTCCTGGTAGAAGGTGGCGTCGAACCGCTCGGACAACGATTCCATCAGCCTCCGTATGGGCTTCTCCGACGCGAGAAAGACCTCCGCGTGGTCGGCCGTGCAGCGGCCGTTCCACGGCTCCACCGGCACGTACCGGCCGTGGTCACGACGGTAGATCTCGCGCTCGACCAGGATGAGGTAGTCCGGTTGCACGGCCACATGCCCACGCCCGAGCGATTCCATCAGGCTGGCCATCTCCCTCCCGGTGTTGATCACCCAGAGACCGCCGCGCGCCTGGAAGGCCGCGATCGCGTCCTGAAGGGCATGGGGTATGCGCGGTGTCGCGAAATCCTCGTGGATGGTGCCGTCGAAATCCGTGGAGAGTAGCCGAACATCGGCGCTGGGGCTCATGAGCCGGGCCACTTTGCGGACCAACGCCTCCGATTCCAACCCCGCCGTGCCGGAAGATGGCTCCGCGCCACCAACCCCGCCTTGCCGACCGGTCCGTCACGGAGCAGTTTGAGCCGGTCAGTCTCACGCCATGCCCGATCTCCAGGACCAATTCGACGACGCCATGTTCGACTACTCGACCGGCGCCTACGACACCGCGATTTCCAAGTTCCGCAGGATCCTCGAGTCCGATCCGGACCACTTCGACGGCCGACTCGGCCTCGCCATGAGCCTCTACCGCCTGGGCGACTACCCGGGGGCCATCGTCGAGGGGCACAAGGCGGAGAAGCTGAAGCCCAACGAACAGCTGGTGCACACCAACCTGTCCCTCTTCTACATGAAGTCCGGGGACAAGCAGACCGCGGAGAAGCACGGGCTCCAGGCGCGGATCGCCTCCTGGAAGGGCAACATGGCAGCACCGGGAGCCAAGCCCGGTGAGGAGTCCGACGATCCGGAACTCCGCATGGCCCAGCCGAAGGCGCAGGCCTTCAAGCTTCCCGAGAAGTTTCCCGACATGCCTTGGAAGAAGAAGGCCGCTCCCTCCTCGCCCCCTCCTGCTTCCGGTGGTCCTCAGCCACCGCCCCCTGCCTCCTGAAGGCTACCGCGCCGAAGCCGGGGACCAATCCCAGGCGGTGATGCCGTCGAGGGCGCGTACGTAGAGGCTGTCACCGGCCACGGCCAGATGGGCCCAGGTGTCGGACTCGGAGATCTTCCGGCGCGAGATCACCTCGAACTTCGCGGGATCCGCCCGGAACAGGATCAATTCGCCACGCTCGTCGAGGGCCAGGATCCGGTCCCGGTTGGCCACCAGGCTCCAGTACTTCCCAAAGCTCTCGCGGGTGGTCCAGGATTCCTTGCCGTCGCGCAGGTCGATGCACATCGCCCGCTGGCTCCGGAGCTGCAGGTAGGCGTGGCCTCCCACGGCCACCGGCGAGGTCATGTAGCCCTGCGCCTTGAACTCCCACGCCACCGCCGCCCGGAACGCGTCGCCTTCCTTGCGGATGTCGATTCCCAGCGTCTTTCCGCCGTAGGTGCTGGTGAACAAACGGTCCGGCCCCGCTTGGACCGGCGTGAGAATGTTCATCCCGCGGAAGGATTCCACCGGCAGGGACCACAGTTCGGCACCGTCCTCCAAACCCACACCGAGCAAACGCGTCCGGGACTGCACCACCAGTTGGCGACGCCCAGCGAGGGTCAGGATCACAGGCGACCCGAAGGCACTGCCCATCATGCCGCCGCCGTCCTTGCAGGTGTGCCAAAGGACCTTCCCCGTGGCCGCCTCGACCTTGGCCACTCCTCCGCCCGCCTGGACGTACAGCGAGCCCGCATCCACCAACGGCGAGGAGACGAATCCGAAGGTCGGGAGGTCCGAACCCGAGGTCTTCACGAAATCCAGGCGCCAGCGCTCCGCCCCTTCCGCGCCGTCCAACGCCACGAGCACGTCGCGCATGCCGCCCACGTAGAGGTTGGTGCCGTCCCAGGCCGGGGTGCATCGGATCCAATCGCCGTTGGACTTGGCGAAGAAGGGCACGCTGAGCGATCCTTCCCATTCGCGCGTCCAACGTGGCTTGCCGGTGGCCCGGTCGAGCGCGGTGACCCGTTCCGCCTTCTTGGCGACCGTCTCGGTGGTGAAGACCGTGTCGGCGGTGACGATCGGCCCGGAGTAGCCGGGACCCTGGGGAAAGCGCCAACGCTGGACCAATCGAGCACCTTCCAGCGAATCGGGCCATGCGGGTCCCGCGAACTGCCCGTCCCGGGTCGGCCCGCGCCACTGGGGCCAGGTGTCGCCCGCGTGGACCACGGCGGCGGCAACCAGGACGGAAAGGATCCGGAACAGCATGCCGCACGGTACCCGAGGGACGTTGGACGTCAAAAGCGACGCGACGGATCAGGCCCGCGGAGGCTTCGCCGGGTTTGCGCCGGCCGACTTCCGTGCTACCACCTCTGCATCCGATCCCGTCATGGGATCATCACTCCGAGAATTCCAACATGAGCGACATCACACAAATCCGCGTGGGACAGGACGTGCCCCACTTCGAACTCGAGACCTACGATCCCGCCGCCGGCGACTTCGGGAAGTTCTCCCTGGAGGGCGCCAAGCGCGAAGGACGTTGGACGGTCCTCGTCTTCTATCCGGCCGACTTCACCTTCGTCTGCCCGACCGAATTGGCCGACATCGCCGAGAAGCAGGACAAGCTGAAGGCCCTCGGCTGCGACATCTACGGCGTCTCGACCGACACCAAGTTCGCCCACCTCGCGTGGCGCAATTCGGAGAAGCTGCTCCAGAACGTGCGCTACGGCCTCGCCGCGGACCCCACCGGCATCGTCTCGAAGATGTTCGGCGTCTATGACGGCGGCTCCGGCCTGGCGCTGCGCGGCACCTTCATCATCAGCCCCGAAGGCCGCCTCGTCTCGAGCGAGATCAACTTCTACAACGTCGGTCGTGACGCGGACGAACTCCTCCGCAAGGTCGAGGCCAACACCTACCTCGTGAAGCACCCGGAGCAGGCGTGCCCCGCGAAGTGGAAGCCCGGTTCCAAGACCCTCACGCCATCCAAGGACATGGTCGGCAAGGTCTACGAAGCACTGAACTGAGCCACCTTCAAGACGTAGACGGCCGCTTCCCAACCAGGGAGGCGGCCGTTTGCCTTTCGGCCGACCGGCACGGCACGGGCTCAACGCACGCCAGCGCGGGACTTCAGTTGGTCGATGACCTTCCGGTCGTCATCGCCGGCGTCGCGGACCCAGCGCAGGAACTCGGGAAGGTCCGTCCCCATGCGTCTGAGGAAGGGACGGTCACCGCCACATCCGTACATCAGGTCGTCCGGCATCTCGCCCCGCAGCTTCAGACGCGCCTTCA
>CAIYXO010000401.1 GCA_903930165.1 uncultured Verrucomicrobiota bacterium
GCCCGTCGCAGAGCGGGACGGTGCCGTGACAGAGTCCTTGGCGAATGAGGACCCGAAGGTACAAGGCTCCGCCGGAGGCGGAGGTGGCGTACTACCACTGCATGTCGCGAGCGGTGAACCGGGAGTGGCTCTTCAAGGCTGAGGACCACGGGAAATTCCTGGAGGTGTTCCGAAGCCAGGCGGCCTTCGCCGGGATCCGGATCCTGACGTTCTGCCTGCTGAGCAACCACTTCCACATCCTGTTGGAGGTGCCCAAGAGACCGGTGAACCGATTGACCGAAGAGGAGTTGTTCCAACGCCTAGGAGCCGTCTACAGCCCAAACCGTGTGACGGAACTGCGGCGTCAGTGGACGAAACTGCCTGGGAAGAAGCGGCCCAAGTGGGAGGAACCGTACCTGATGCGGATGTGGGACCTGAGCCAGTTCATGAAGGAGTCGAAACAGCGGTTCACGCAGTGGTACAACCGGAAGCGGGGAATGGACGGTTCCCGGTGGCGAAGCCGGTTCACGAGCGTGCTGGTGGGCTTGGACGGCCATGCGTTGGCGACGATGGCGGCGTACATCGACCTGAACCCGGTGAGGGCCGGAATCGTGAAGGATCCGAAGGACTACCGCTGGAGCGGATATGGGCAGGCGATGGGAGGAAACCGTGAAGCCCGGGAAGCCTTTGGCCGTGTGATGGAGATGGCCGAAGGCCATGGACGCGGAGACGCGTTCGAGGCGTATCGGATGTGGTTGTACCAGAGCGGCGTGCAACAGGGAGTGGAGGGACCTGTTGGTAGGGAACCGGTTCGGAAGGGGATCTCGCCGGAGCGGGTGAAGGAGGTGGTGGCGAACAAGGGCAAGCTGACCTTGGGCGAGTTCCTGATGTGCCGGGTGCGGCACATGAGCGAAGGGGCGATCTTCGGGACGAAGGGGTTCGTGGACCGGATGCTGGGACGGCACCGGGAAGTGTTCGGATCCCGGCGGAAGACAGATGCACGCCGGCTGCGATTCCTGGAATCGGGCGAGTACTACACGCTGAAGGACATCCGACGAACGCCGTGGGAGATGAGCGCCGAAGCGACTTCCCCACCGGCGACCACCGGCTGAAGTGGCAGGAAGTCCCGGGAACACCCGGGACAACGACACGGAAACCGCACCGAATCGGGGCTGCAACGGCCCGGGAACGCCAGAGGTGCGTCTGTGGTTGGCGATCTGCCGGCCAAAACCGCTGAAATCGGATCACCTGAGCTCTGCAACAGCCGCCAAGTGCCGCTGACAACCGCTCTCAGTGACTTCAGACCGCTCGGCCGGCGATTACCACGCCCCGGAACTCCCTGAGCCTCCCACGCCCGCCTGCCTCAACTGCAAGCCCTCCCCAAAGCGACAGCCCACGGACGTGTCCCCATTTTGACGGCGCACGCATTTTGACGGCGGCGTACTCTCATATGGACGTGTCCCCAATCTGAGAATCGTGAGCCCGTCTCATACGGCGCGGCGCTTACGCCTCAGTTCCGGACGGTCGGCGGCAACAGTTCGACCGCGTGGAGGGTCAGGATTTCGTCCGGTCGGGGCTGCTCGCCCGGCTCGATGGCCAATGCGGTGATCCATCCTCGGTAGCCGGGTGAACGACCGAATCCGACGACCCGATTGCGGACCTGGCCATCGCCTTCCAAGTCCAGGGTGACGCTCCGTTCGCGATCGAAGTGTTCGTCTCCAAGCCGCTTCCAGTAGATCCGGGCCGTGGTCGGGCGCCCGGCATAGGCGACACGCAGTCGCATCGACGGCGCCGACTCCGCGCGCCAGCCGCGGCCGCCGCTTTCGAGACGCGCCTGCCGCTCGCCCAACCGGATCGTCCACGCCCCCGACAGCGGGAAGCCGGAGTCGGTGGCGTCCCGCAAGGTCCAGTGCTGGCGGTCGCGTTCGAACCGCCACACGGGCGGCGTGCGTTCAGCCATCGCGTTGAAGCGCCGACGCATCTCCTCGAGACGGCCCACCATGAACTCGGTGCGGTGTTCGTAGACGATGTCGTGGTCGAAGTTCTCGTTGTGGATCGGTGCCACATATGCGGTCGAACCGTGTTTCGGATCCTCCGACCGTCCGTCTCCGTGGATCCCACCGTGGAACTCCGAACCGTCGACCTTGAAGACGCCCAGTCCCCAACCGGCGTCGTCCACCAGCGCGGCCCAGCCTTCCGATGCCGTGAACCGCGTCCACGGCCAGGGCTTGCGCCAGTCGTTGGCGACATGGGTCAGCGGGGCCCCGGTGAACGGCTGATCGCCGGTGTAGGACATCAGCCGCCACAACTTCGAGATCGTGTAGACCGCGGGCAGCTCCTGGGGGCTGGGGCGGTACCGGGTCTTGTCCTCACGCCGGTTGGTGCAGCGGAAGCGCATGTGGACGACCGGGCCCTCGAGCGTCGTCCAGGTCTCGAACACGCAGTCGCCGCGGACGTTCTCCAAGGGCCACTGCATTGGGATGCAGCGGACATAGAGTTCCTTCCCGTCGTTGCGGTGTTCGACGACCTCGGACGGGTTGAGGTGGCAGTCACCGGTCTGGATCGGGTTCCAGCCGAGTCCGACCCAGGCGGGATGCGGCTTCTTGTCTCCAACCTCGTAAGGCCACGGCCCGGAGTAGTGGGACATCTGGATCTGCCGTCCGAGGTCGGCGCTGTTGATGATG
Source organism: uncultured Verrucomicrobiota bacterium (assembly GCA_903930165.1). GTDB lineage: Bacteria > Verrucomicrobiota > Verrucomicrobiia > Limisphaerales > UBA9464 > SXXZ01. The sequence continues at coordinate 2,664 of CAIYXO010000401.1, forward strand.
TTGCCGGGGTGGTCCTTGCCGGAAATGAAGGTGACGGCGCCGCCGAGGGCCAGGTCCATGCCGATGCGGACCTCGCCATTGTCGAGGTAGGACATGCGTGGAGCCGGCAATGTGGCGGCACCCCAGGCGGCGACGGCCTGAAGGAGGAAGGCTAGGACCGGGAGCGTTTTGGGTTTCACGTCTTCAGGCGGCGGGCGGGGGAGCAGGGAGCTCTGAGCAGGGAGCGGAGAGCGGAGCGGGGACCGCAGCGTGGCCGCCGCGGCCACGGGCCACGGGCCACGGGCGACCGGCAGCAGGCAAAAGGCAAAGTCCCCCTCCGTGTCCTCCGTGCCATTGTGGCCGAAGGCCGTCCGTCAGTCGGTGAACTCGTAGGAGTAGATGCTGTCGGGAAGCTGGCCGGGATCGATCTTGGTGGTCTGCTTCAGCTGGCCGGTGTGGATGTCATAGATCCAGCCATGGACCATCGGCCGTTGCTCCTTCTGCCAGGCGCGCTGGACGAAGGACAGTTCGGCCAGGTGGTGGACCTGCTCGTCGACGTTCAGCTCGATCAGGCGTTCGTAGCGGCGGGTCTCGTCGGGGATGGCCTCAAGTTCGGCGCGGTGGAGGCGGTAGACGTCCTTGATGTGCCGCAGCCACTTGTTGATGAGACCCAAGTGCTGCCGCCCAAGGGCGGTCTTGATGCC
>CAIYXO010000402.1 GCA_903930165.1 uncultured Verrucomicrobiota bacterium
CCCGACGACACCCTCGCGGCTTTGAGCCTTCCCGACGCCGGAGCCGCCCGGGAGGGCTTCCGCGGTTCCAATCTCGGACGGCTCTGGGTGGACGCCGCGATGACGGCCTTCCGCACCAACTTCGAGACCGGCTTCCGCACCCGCTTCGCGGCGCCGCTGCTGAAGGAGTCCGGACTCGACGTCGCCGAACTCGCCGAACTCGCCCGCGGGCAGGTCACGTTGGCACTGCTCCGCGACGGATGGGATCCGTCCGCCGAGGAGTCCGCGGGTCCGGCCTGGGTGCTCCTCTTCGACTCCAAGGAACGTTCGGCGCGCCTGACCGAAGTGCTCGCCGCGGCCCGCAAACGCATCGCCGCCGACACCAACCACACGGTCCGCACGCTGAAGTTGAAGGAGGTCGAGTTCACCTCCGTGACCCTCGACCTTCGGGACCGCGGGACCAACGCCGCCCCGGCCGCTGCCAAGCCGGCCGCGGAAGACGAGGACGACGACGAGGATGGCATCCGGCTCGAGTTCGCCTTCGGCCAGGTGGGGAGCACGTTCCTGGCGGCGACCTCGCCCACGGCTTTGCAACGGCTGGTCCCAAGGATCACCGGCACCAACAACGCTCCCGGCCTCGGCGGAAAGGCCTCCTTCGCTTCGATCTCCGGGGAAGACTTCTCCGACGCCGCCGCGTGGGTCTACGTGGACACGGCGGCCTTCTACAACCAGGTGGCGCCGGGCCTGGGTTCGGTTTTCGGGATGCTGACGCTGCTCGGTGCGGACCCCGCGAAGGTCGTGCCGGCGACCGGCCTGGGATCCATCCATGCCGTCGGAGCCTCCCTCCGGCTCCAACCGGAGGGAATGGTGACCCGGCTCCGCATCCTCGCCCCGGCTGCCGAGAGGGCCGGCCTGACCAAGGTCTTCGAGACCCTTCCCCTCGACGCCTCGATCCCCCCGGGCATCCCGGCCGAGGCCGGCTCGTTCCTGCGCTGGCGCATCGACGGCAAGGCCGCCTGGAAGGCCCTCGACGACGCGCTCCGCCGCATCTCGCCCCAGATCGCCGGGCTCGCCCAACTGACCGTCGAGTCCGCGGGACAGGTCTTCGACGGCAACTTCAACCTCCAGCGGGATCTCGCCGGCAACCTCGGCGACGACTTCATCACCTTCACGCTTCCTCCCGCGGGGACCAACCTCTCGCAACTGGGCAACCGCACGCAGGTCCAGCTGCTCGGCTCCCCGAACCCCGGCCGGCTCGTCGCCGGATGGAAGGCGCTCGAGGCGCTGGTCCACATGCAGGCGGGCGCCCTGCAGTTCACCGAACGCACCACGACGAACGGGCAGAAGGTCCTCGTGGCCCAGGTGTCCGGGAAGGGCGGCCCCCACACGGCCTTCCACCTCGCCACGACCACGAACTTCGTCGTCGTGGCCGAGACCGGCGAGGCCATGGACCAGTACCTCTCCTCACCGACCAACGGTCTCGCCGGATCCCCCGGATTCGCGGAGGCAACGTCGCTGGTGGGAGGCACGTCACAGGGGATGTTCGGGGCGTTCCAGCAGCGGGCCAACATGCGGCCGACCTGGGAGGCTCTCCGCTCCGCCAATGGCCTCGACAGCCTGGTTCCACCCGGGACGACCAGCATCGAGGCCGTACAAGCGGTCGAGACCTGGGCCGACTTCCGCCTGCTCCCGCCCTTCGAGCAGATCGAACGCTTCTGGACCGTCGGCGCCGTCGCCGGAGGTTCCGACACCAACGGCTTCCGGTTCCGTTGGGCGACCCTCGGCG
>CAIYXO010000403.1 GCA_903930165.1 uncultured Verrucomicrobiota bacterium
CCCTCAGGGTGGCCACGCCGAACTCCATCGGCGTGCGGACCTTGGAAGAGGCGGTGAGGGAGGAACGGAAGAGTTCGGAACCGAGGATCACCCGCAGCACCTCGCGGATCTGTCCCTTGGGTCCGCTGTTCCGCGGCGTCTCCCACGCAATCATGCATGCGTGCACCAAATCCTCCTCCGGCGTGTGAATCTCGTCGCCGAAGTCGTAGCCGTGATGGAAGTCGTCGTGCACCAGCAACCGACACAGCTTCACCGAGAGGTATTCCTGCGTGAAGGGCTGGTCGGCCATGTGGGCCAGCACGCGGTAACCATCCTGGATGTTGTTGGTGCCGCTTCCATGGGCGAGTTGCAAACCGTAGCTCCGACCGGCCCAAGGCGCGCCGAACCGGGCGGGTACCGTCTTCGGGGCGTTGGTGAGGATGATCCCGTTGGTGCCCTTCTCGTGGAAGATCCACTTCACCCTCGGATCGTGGCGTTCCGTGCGGTAGCGGAAGGCCCATTGGCCGACGAGGTTGGTCAGGCTGTTGCGCGCGGTGGCGTTGGTCAGGGAACCGTCGATGTAACGGGTGGTCCGGACGGCGAAGGGATTGGAGACCTGGTTCGTGTCCAGGTAGTCGACGGTCCATCCGGTCCAAGCCCGGGAAATCTGCACGATGTCTCCCTGATCGTAGCCGTTGTCCACGCCGAACGCGAAGAGTTCGCACAGTTCCCGGGCGTAGTTCTCGTTGGCGATCCGGTTGGTCCGCGTCGCGGTGCTGACATCCCCACGGGAACCTACCGTGTCGAGATAGATGATCATGGCCGGGCTTTCGGCCGAGATCCGGAGCAGGTCGTGGAAGGTGCAGCGAGGATTCAGGAGCGCCGTCCGCCAGGCGAGGTTCTCGCGGAACTCCAGCTTGGCCGCCTCGCCGGGAGCCAGTTCGGAGGGCAGCCCGTTGTTGTCGAGGTAGTCGGAGGTCTTGCTGAACTGGGTGACGAAGTGGTTCTCCAGGAACTGGCGGACGACCTCCGCCAACTGCCGTCGGGATTGGATGGCGTGGAGGAGATGCCAAGAGCGGAGCGCGCCGATTCCGCCGGCGCCCAGGACCGGGGAGGAAAGGCTCCTGAAGAAGGGTGCCGGGGACTCGATGCCACCGCTCAGCGGTGTCGTGACCGAGACACCGCTGCCCGACAGCCGGACCACCAGCCTGCTGTCTTCGCTGCCGGTCAGGTACCAGAAGCTCAGGGTGTACGTCTGGGCGGCACTCAGTGCTGGCAAGACGTCCTGGTAGACGGAGTCGGTACCGGTCGATCCCGCCGCGAGCATCTCCACGTGGAACGCAGCCTGGCCGGAATGGACGAAGTCGGCGGTCCTGGCGGAGTTGGTCGTGTTGGCGGTGAGACGCCAGTTGGAGGTGCCGAGCGGCGACTCGAAGTCCCCGTTTGCCAGAAGATTGGTCGCGGTGCCGTTGTCCACGGAACCGGCCACCAGCCGGAAGTCGTCCAGATAGGCGTCCCCGGGACCGTCGAGGTAGAGATACAGTCTCGAGGAGGATCCGTTGCCGGTCACGGTCACCTTCCGCCACACGGGACCGTTGTCAGGAGGCTGGTCCAACTCCTCCTCGATTCCGTCCGGGGCCAACTGTTCCTCGATGTATGCCGCAGTCCCGATCCGGCGAATGCGATCCAGCTCGTCGGGAGTCGGTCCGTAGGCGATCCGGTTCAGGAGCGCTCCCGCCAGGACGGCCTCGGGAGACATGGGGGTGGCCTCGACCTGGTAGAATCCGGTGGGGCCGACGACGGCGTTGGTCCCGTTCCAGACGTTTCCGGTCAGGGTTCCCGCGGCGATTGCGGGGGCTCCACCGGGGCTTTCGGAATGTCGGATCCGGTACTCCTCAATCGAAGGAGCGTATTGGAACCGCAATTCAGGTCGGTTGTTGGTGACGCCGAACGACTGGATGTCAGGTGTGATCCGCTGGGCGGAGACGGCAATGACACCAATCAGGGTCGACGAGAGGATCCGGAAAAGATGCATCTTGTAATAGACGGAGCGCGCTACCGGATACGGCCCCCGCAGCAGAAACAGGACCGCCACCACTGGAACCGTCCACGAAACAGGCCGTTTCTGCACCACAGTTTTTGCCTTAGAGGCGATGCCCGTCTGAAGGCCCAGCCTCCGGTTGTCGCCTGTTTCCAAGCGATCCTCCATGGGCACATCGGGTTGCGCAGGGTAGGGCCGTCGGATTCGTTCCGATGTCGTTTCCGAGCGCCCGGATGGCCGGGACGATGGGACGTCGACGGGCGCATCCGGATCCCAACGACTGGTTTCCAAGGCACCAAGGAAACAGGCGCGGTTTCCAAGCGGACGCGCGTGGAATCCGCGCGCCGGTCGCACTTCATCGTGTGAAGGCCGGAGCCGATCGTTGCTGGAAATCTCCAAAGTTCCCCGAGCGGTGGCCCGTGGCCCGGATGCGGAAGACCTTGTGCCCTTCCGGGAGGTCGGAGATCGCTACGGAGCCTCCGCCGACGCCGGGTTCCACCGAAAGCAATCGCTTCCAGTGCGAGGCGTCCATGGATGTCGCGCAATCCACGACATGGCCGGCGTCGGCATCGGTCGACGGTTTCCAATCGAAGCGCACCGTGCGGTCGGTCATTCGGACTTGGAAGTCATCGGGAGGCCTGACCGCGGATTCGAGCAAAGTCGGGTCGCCGAGCAGGAATGCCAGCCGCGCGTTGACCCTTCCATGATGCTCGGCGGAATCCGTCAGCAAGGCGTGCAGCGGGGCGCCGGCATGCACCCGGTCGGAGATCCAAGGGAGGAAGCCCGCGGCGCAGCCGGCGACCAGCACCGAGTCCCGCGAGGCGAGGCAGGTGCGCAGGACATCTTCGCCGTATCCGGAAAACCACTGGGCCTGGAAGGATCCGAAGCTGAACAGGAAAGCGGCCCTGGGAACATCACCTTCCCTCTGCCAGGCGATGTTGCGGGAAAAATGGGAATGGCCCGGTCGGGCGGCACCCGGGGCGCCGATCACTCCGAAGTGGGAGTAGTCGGTATGGAATCCCCAACGGACGGGGCGTCCCGGCAGGAACAGGTCGTCCAACGGTGCGGTCGTTTCCCTGCGGGAGGGCAGTCCCAGTCTCCGGGAAAGCCTCCCCACGTTCTGTTCGACGAGTGGCGCCAAGGCGCCGGCGTAGCCGTCCACGGACGGCTCGAATCGGAGGATGCCACGTCGGAATCGGTGGATCTTCCCGAAGTACCGCTGGAGCAGGGCGATTTCGATCGAGCCAGCATCCTTGGGCACTCCGGGGATCCCCGCATGGGGCTCGTCGAAGTTGTTGAGCCGCGCGAAGTCGATCCTTCCGACGGGAACCTCGATCTCCGCAGCCTTGCCCAAGGCCTCGGCGGGCAGCTCGTTCTGGTCCATCCGGCCGTCACCCGCCACGTTTCCGATCGTGCAGAACGTGCACTGGCTCTTCGGACAATCCGGGCAGCCGGAAACGTGGTTCGTGACGTCGCTCCAACCGTCGGTCATGTCGCCGTAGAACAGGTCCGCATTCCATGCTCCCAGATGTTGGCCGGACGGGTCCTTGCACTCCCGGTGTCCATCCTCCGCCGCCCAGCCCGAGTACGGGACCGTGACATGTCCGATCAACACCACCACGTTGGTGCGCCCCCGATTGGATTCGTATTCCCGCCGGATGAGGTCCTTGGTGGCGAGCAGGTTTCTCCGGTTCTCGGGAAGCGCCTTGGCGTCGTAGTCGGAGCACGTCCAGTCGCCGGCCACCCAGTCCACGTTCCGCGGGACCTCATGGCGGACCACCTCCCAGCCGTCGGCGATGAGATCCCTCCGGTATCCCTCCAGTTCCGGACGCAGGCGCGAAGCCACCTCGCGGTCCACGATCAGGATGGCGCGTCCGCGATCCTCCGGCGGAGGACTGCCGAACGCAGCCACGCACCGGACAGCCGGCATCGACCCCCTCGGAATCCGGTATCGGTAGGTGCGGCCCCGGATCGCGGTCGTGTCGAGGAACTCGCCGCTGCGACCGTCCGCCCGTAGGCGCGTCCACGGACCGGGGGAAGGGAGGATTTCCTGTCTTTCCACGGCATATTCCGCGCCGGTCATCCAGTCGCCGATCCAGTTGCGATGGAAACGGAGCCGGATGCCGTCCGGCTCCGGAGAGATCACGATGCGGTCGATCTCGTCCTGGGAATCCCGCGGTTGGCCGGAAACGAGATGGTTCCTGATCACGACACGATCCAAACGGCCCTGCGCCGGCAGGCCTCCGGCGATGCGGTTCCCGATCGCGACCACCGGTTCCGGAGTCGCGGGGAAGGCCCATTTCGGGGACTGCTTCGGGACCGGGTCGAAGTCGGACTCCCGCAGCGGGATCTCGAGGGTCCAATTGGTGCGGCCTTCGAAGCCTCCGTTTTCCGTGGGGGAACGGGGAAGGGGACGCTGGATGGTGCGCTCGGAATACAGGTCGCAACGGGTGATCCACAACTGCCTGCCGGTCGGATCGATGGAAACGCGAAGCGTGCCTGAGTCGAAGAGCACGCATTCCGCGCCCGGCGCATCCTCACGTCGGCCGTGGTACCACGACGGCGAATAGTCGAGGCGGACCGATCCGTGGGAGGACGGGAAATTGGTGGCGGGGCCTGTCGGGGACTTCCAGACCCGCGGATAGAGGAGCACCTGTTCCGCCCGGCTGAACTCCGCCGCGGTCCGGTCGAAAGACTGGACCCGGTTCGCACTCCCTCCAGCAACCGGTCGGCAGCCTACCTCGGTGGCGAAATCCTCGGAGTCGAAGCCGAGGACCGCAAGGACCGCAGGCGAGGAGGAAGCCGGGTCGCCGGGATCGGTGCCGGACGACAACTCCTGGTCGTCCGAGACCCCGTCGCCGTCCGAATCCTTGGTTCCCCCGTACTGGCGGGTCTTCGGCGCGGTCTGGGATTCGGTCCGGATGCGGGCCGTCCCCGAAAGGACCACCTGCCTTGGCAGTCCGCCGACAACCGCACCCGGACCGAGGGTCAGGGTGGCGTCGGTGACTCGGGTTCCGTGGGTGAGGTGGTCGACCGGCCAGTGGTGGAATCCCAGCTTGGTCCTGGGACCGCCCATGACCTCGGGCAGGTCCTCGTCGCGGATGGGTCGTTTTTGCAGGAAGACGTTGGTGGCCACCTCGGTGGGCAGCGGTACCGGAGGATGCACCGTCATGCCTGGAAGTTGGGCCGCCAACTCGGCCTCCAGCAGGGCGTGGCCGTTGCCGGCCCGGGCCCGTCGGCTGCCCAAGGGCAGATACAGGGAACCGAAGACGGACTGGAAGGTGTTGGTCCAGGGAGTCTGGAGCACCAGATTGAGTGTCCCTTCGGCCTTCGGTTCAAGAAACCCGGAGGTGTCGGCGACCTGGGAGACGATCGAGCGGAGCCACTGGACCTCGGATCGCACCGGGCCACGGTTCAGGGCTTGCGCGGCGGCGATGGTCGCCTGTTGCACATCGCATCGGGAATCGACCAGTCCGGAGAAGACCTCGCCGCCCTGGAAGAAGAGCGCGTTGCGGAGCCGGATGCGGCTCTGGTCGGCCTGGATGCCGCTTCGGCACCCGATCCATTGGACATGCCACAACGAAAGGTCCGGATGGCCGTGGACGTGCAGGGCGTTCGGCAGGTCCTGGAAGGAGAGGTTGTCCAGGCGCAGCGGCGGGGAGTCCTTGGTTCCGAGGATCTCGAGGGCGGGAAGGCCCACATTGGGTCCCGTTGCTGTCCCCGGTCCGCCGACGAACCGCACGGGGCGATACGGTTCGGCGCGCCAATCGATGCGGGTTGCAGTCGGGATCGCCAGGCCGCCACCGGGATCGATGCGGATCACCGCGTCGGGTTCGAAGACGACGGTCCCGGTCAGCTCGAGGCGCCGGGAGACCACGTTGGTCGCATCGGACCGGAAAACCGCACGCACGCCCGAGTCGATGGCCCTTTCCAAGGCGGCGACCGGCGAAACCCCGAGCAGGAGCCATCCGAGAACGGATCGTAGAGTTGCCTTCATCATGGAACTACCGGCTTGGGTGAGGCTCGACGATTGGGCGGCGTGAGCAAGGAATCGGCGGCCGAACCGCGAGATTCTTGGAGGCAGCCGGCCCTCGGGCTTGACGTAGGAGAATGAATGCCGGACGAACTGGTTCGTCACGATCCCTCAATGAACTCCGAACCCGCAAACCGCCGGACCTTCCTGAAGTCCGGTTCCACCGCCGCCGCCATCGCCATCGCCGCACCGGCCATCCTGGTCCGCGAGCGGGCCTTCGCGGCCAACACGGACACCATCCGAATCGGCCTCGTCGGCTGTGGCGGCCGCGGCACCGGCGCCGCCGGCAATGCGATGGACGCGGACAAGAACCTGATCCTGGTCGCGATGGGCGACGTCTTCGAGGACCAGCTCAACCAGAGCCATGCAGGCCTGGACAAGCAGTATCCGGGACGGGTGCAGGTCCCGCCGGAGAAGCGTTTCACCGGACTCGACGCCTTCCAGAAGGTGATCGACGCCGACGTCGATGTCGTCCTGCTCGCTTCGCCCCCGGGATTCCGCCCGCAGCACCTGCGCTATGCGGTCGAGAAGGGCAAACACGTGTTCTGCGAGAAGCCGATGGCGACCGACGGCCCCGGCATCCGTCACGTGATGGAATCCGTCCGGATCGCGAAGGAGAAGAAGCTCAACATCGTGGCCGGCTATTGCTGGCGCTACTCCTATCCCCAGATGGAGTTCTTCAAGCGCATCAACGACGGGGAACTCGGAGAGGTCCTCGCGATGTACGGCACCTACCTGACCGGCCCGGTGAAGCCGATGCAGGCGCCGGAGCAGCGCAAGGCCGGGATGACCGACCTCGAATGGCAGCTCCGCAACTGGATGAACTTCACCTGGCTCGCCGGCGACGGCTTCGTCGAGCAGTGCATCCACACCGTGGACAAGATGATGTGGACGTTTGGCGACAAGCCGCCCGCGAAGTGCGTCGCCAATGGCGGTCGGGTCCATCCGAACTACCAGGGCAACATCTTCGACCACGTCACCGCGACCTATGAATGGTCGAATGGGGTGCGCGGCGTCGTCGCCCAGCGCCAGATCGCCAACTGCTACAACGACAACAGCGACTACGTCCTGGGTGCGAAGGGCAAGGGCTGGAACGGCTGGACCAATTCGATGTTCAAGAATGCCGACGGCACGCCGGGTTGGCGCTACCGGGGCGAGAAGCCCGACATGTACGTCGTGGAGCACCAGTACCTCTACCGTTCGATCCGCGCCGGTGAGGTCCACAACGACGGCGACCGCATGGTGACCAGCACTCTGGCCGGCATCATGGGCCGCCTCGCCGCCTACACCGGTCAGGAAGTCACTTGGGAACAGGCCCTCAATTCCAAGATCCAGCTCGTGCCGGAGAAGCTCAGCTGGGACATGACCTTGGGCATCGATCCGCTGCCGATGCCGGGCAAGACCAAGATGGCCTGAAGGCCGTCCGTCCGCGCCTTTGTCAGGCCGGATCCGTCGGCCCGCCCGTCGGATCCGGCCTTTTCCATCTCCATCCGCACCCCTTGGTTCCGCGAATCCCGAAAACGTCCGCACGTCTCCCATCATGAACCGTCGATCGTTCCTGCGACTCTCCGCCACCGCTGGCGCCGCATTGCCCCTCCTCGCCCAGGACACGGCCCCGAAGCGTCGTATCCGCAAGGGCATCATGTGGGGCACGGTCGGCGTCCCGGGCTCCACCCTTGAGAAGATGCAGGCCATCAAGGAGGCCGGATTCGAGGGTGTCGAGCCGATGGGAGGCATGGACAACAAGGAGGTGATCGCGGCCTTGGAGGCCACGGGTCTCAAGGCGGGTTCGGTCTGCTGCCACACCCATTGGGCGAAGCCGCTTTCCAGTCCCAATCCCGCCGACCGCGAGGTGGGCGTCGAGGGATTGAAGCTGTCGCTTCGGGACGCGAAGGCGTACGGCGCGCCGGCCGTCCTCCTGGTGCCGGCGGTGGTGAGCAAGGAGGTCAGCTATGCCGACGCCTA
>CAIYXO010000404.1 GCA_903930165.1 uncultured Verrucomicrobiota bacterium
CTCAAGACGAAGAGACCCGGCGCGCCGAGGCGGGCCGGGTCTCGTGGGGATGTGGAGGGCCTACTTGGCCGGAGCAGCAGCCTCGGTGGCCGCAGGGGCGTTGGTGACACCGGCCACAGGCTTGGCGGCTTGGGCCGCGGGTGCCTTCGCGACTCCGAAACGGCCGCCAGTCCAGTCGTGCACGAAACCTCCGTTCCACAGGAACTTGTAGGCGACGTAGGCCACGAGCAGCAGCACGACGTACTTCGGCCACGGGTTCTTCTTCTCCGCGAACGGGTCGACGAGGTCGCGTGAGGAACCCGGCGGCAGCTTGGCGATGTCGGTCAGGCTCGTCCCGAACGGCACGTTGATCTTGGCCTTCGCGTTCACCGCCCAGCCGTTCGCGTCGAGGATCGGACCGAGGTTGCGCTTACGGAGCTTGATGTAGGCGAGGATCATCGACGGACCCGAGATCAGGGCCATCAGCGCCAGCACTGCGCCGATGACCGCGAACGGCCCCAGGCCGACGACCTGCATGGCGCCGCTGGCGATCGCGGTGAAGAACGTGCCCACCGCGCCGAACGCGACGCCCAAGGCCGCCACCGTTCCCACGTCCACCTTCTTCTCCTCCGTCTTGAGCTTGTCCGCGTTCGCAGCGGTGGAAGCGGCCGTGGCCAGCTTGTTGGTCGCCTCGGCATCCGCCGCCGCGGCGCGCTTGGCCACCTGCTCCTCGATCATCCGCACGAACTTCTTGTACGGCAGCCAGAACGCCTGCCGGAGGCTGATCGGGTTCGCCACGATCTTGGTGATGGTCGCGTCGAAGTCCTGGCCCTTGCGGTCGTAGAAGACGCCGTTGCGTCCCACCATCAGGTTCTCGTCGTCGCCCTGGGAGAAGATCGCGACGATGCCCTTCTTCTCGCCGGTGCCCTTGCGCACGCAGTCCACGTACGCCAGGTACGCGCCCGCCAGGCCCGCCATCGCGGCGTGCTTGCCGGCGTCTTCCACCGGGATGCACAGCTGGCACGAACGCTGGTCCAGGTAGAGCGTGCCGCACTGGAAGATCGCAGGGGAACCGCCGTCGTAGAGGTCCTTGAAGCTGACGAAGTTGGTCGCCAGCAGGAGCAGGTCGCGCTGGAACCGCGCGAGCTTCTCGACGTTGGCGATGCCGGTCGCCTCGGGCTCGAGGGTCTTGTCCTGCGCGATCAGGTCGCCGATGGCCTTCTGGGTGCCGCCGGCGAGGATCTCGCGGATCCGCGCCACGCCGAGCTTCTCCACCGCCGTGCCCGCCTTCGCCGCCTGCCAGGCGTCATACGGGGCGATCTTCGCCTGCAACGCCGCCCAGTCGGCCTCGGTCAGCTCGTCCCGCAGGCCCAGCAACGGCTTCACCGCCGCCTGCACCAACGCCGCGACTGCGTCCGCATGCGCGGGATTGATGCCGGTGCCCAACGGCAATGCCCGGCCGGCCGCCACGTGCGACAAGGGGAATCCGGCGATCTCCTGCGCGGTGATGCTCAGGTCCTTCGACGTCGCGGCCGCGTATTCCTCCTCCTTGCGGTTCAGCAGGGCCGTGGTGCGCGGCTCGAAGGCCGCCAGGCGGCAACGTCCGAAATAGTCGTCGACCTTGGTCTTCACCGCACGGATCGCGGCGCTCGCCGCGGCGGTGCCCGGCCCCGCCGGCAGGATCGCCGCGGATCCGGTCTCGGAAACCTTCAGCCACGCGTCGTACGCGGCGAGTTCCTTGAAGAAGGCCTCGGTCTTCGCGGCGTCGATGCCGGGCTTGCCGCTGCGGTCGGGCACGGAGCCCACCGTGGACAGCGCGTCGCGGATGACGGCCTGGACCGCGGCGTCGGAGGCCGACTCCGGGATGATCACGCCGTCGCCGTTGAACACGGTGTTGGCGAAGCTGCTGTTGGCCGCCGTGGCGTCCTCCACCGTGAAGACGCCCGACTCCTTCTTGCCGAGGTTCGCCAGCAGCACCCGGGCGGACTTGAGGATCTGCAGCCCTTCCGGCGAGGCGTCGTTGATCGCCGACAGCGCGACGCCGTCCGAACGCTTCACGAGGTCGTCCGGGTTCTTGAGCATCGAGCAGGCCCACTGGATCGCCGCGAGCAGCTCCCGCGCGCGGATCCGGCCGTCCTTGTCGGTGTCGATCAGGGCCGCGGTCTTCGGATCGAACTCGATGCCGGTGGTGGGACAGGCGAGGGCGACCCAGAGTTTCTGGTCGAGCTCATGGAGGTGCTGGAGATCGGCGCCGGTCTCGAGCTTCACCTGGTCGAAGCCGCCGGCCCTGAAGAACTTCCAGGAGTGGGTGGAGGATGGCATGGAACGAATTGCGGGATGCGTTGTGGGACCCGACGAACGGGTTGCGGGTTGGATTACCAGAGCACGGACAAGCCGCCAATCCGGTTCCACGCCTGCCCGCCAACCGCGGATGCGGTGGGATGCAGAAGGGATCGACACGCCAAGCCGCAAAGTCGCCCGAAAGCGCGGACGAAACCGAAGTTCTCCCCCAGCAGGACCGTACACCGAGTGATGTTCGCTTCCCCGGTCCCGGATCCGGCGCCCCGTTGGCGGCTTCGCGCATTTGCGTGGGGTCGGTCTTCGCGACCAACGGATCGTTCCGGCCTATCCCTCCGACGCCGGATCCGCTTCGTCGACCTCGGCCTTCTCCACGCCTTCCACGCCGGGCAACGGGATCTCCGGCGGCGGTGGCGTGGCCTTCAGCGACTTGTACACCGCGGCGTGCGTCCGCTTCGCCACGTCGATGCGCTCGGTCGCGCCGACGTGGCAGACGTCCACGCGGGCGTACGGCTTGAACACCTCCGCGAAGCCGAGCACGCGGGCCCGGTGCGGCGCCCACTCCGACACGGGTCGGCGGTCCAACACGAGCCAGCTGTAGGGAAGGCTCCTGAGGTCGACGCCCGCCCGCTGGCCGAAGCGCGCCCAACGCCCGTCGGTGAAGACCTCGGTCGGGGTCTTGGCGAAGAAGTGGCACCAGTCGCGCTCGCGTGCCTCCGGCAACAGGCCGCACGCCCCGCGATGCGGGCACGGCGCCACCACGTGGAATTCCTCGCGCAGCTTCTCGCGGAGCGCGATCAGGCCGCGGCTGACGGGGTGCGTTCCGGGCTCGACCCAGAGCACGCACTCCGCCGAGCGCACCGCCCGCATCAGGCGTGGCAGGTCGTCCTGGTGCAGCTCGTTCAGCACATGGCTCACCACCAGCGTGCCACCGGCCTCCTCCCCCACGGGATCCATCGAGACGTCGAGACCGGGGAAGCGTCCGGCCGCCCGCCGGCGTGCGAAGGACATCGCGAGGCCCGACCGGTCGTGCAGACGGACCCGGCCGAAGCGTTCCGCGCCGAAGGCGTCGACCACGCAGCGCGAGGCGACGCCGCTGCCGCAGCCCCAGTCCAGGAGCGGCCCCGACGGCGGCGTCCAGCCGAGACGCCCGAGCTCCGCCAACACCGCATCCCACTTCCATCCGATCCGCTGCGCGTAGGTAAAGTCGTAGCTGGCGAGGTCCGATTCGTTGCGCCAGTACGGTTCCTTCACGGGCTCCGACTTCAGGAACAATGCGCGCAGCCGGTCGAGGGCGGCCCAGTCGAGTTCTTCCCAGGTCATGGTGCCGAGGTCGGGAGGGGAGGGATTCAGCTTGGGATCGGGGCGGTGCCTTCGACCGCGGCCGGCGCCGCGGGAACCAGCGCGAATCCGAGACGCTCCGCGAGGCGCAGACGCCGAACGCCATAGGCCGATGCCAAGGCCCGCACCGCTGCGGCCGCGGTCTCCCGGTCCGCCGGACGCCGCGACTTCACCGCGGCGATCATCAGGTTCTTCCCGGTGTGCTCCGTGGAGATGAACTCGAACACCCGGGTGTCGTACCCGGCCCACTCCAGCAGCGCGGCGCGCAGGGCGTCGGTCACGAACTCCGCCTGGCGCTCGCGGAAGATCCCGTGCCTCAACGCGCCGGCCAGCACCGGCGGGGCCGCCAGCTGCGGTCGCACCTCCTGGTGGCAGCACGGCGAGGCCAGCAGGATGGGCGCGTTCGCGAGCACTCCCTTGGCGAGCGCCTCGTCCGTCGCGGTGTCGCACGCGTGCAACGCCATCAGGATGGAGCCCTCGGCCACCTTCGCCGACGCGATGTCCCCCGCCGCGAACTGAAGACCTTCGAAGCCGCAACGCTCCGCCGCGCCGCGGCAGTAGGTCACGAGGTCGCCACGGGCCTCGACTCCGGTGACCGTCAACGGCCCGCTCCGGTGTCCGCGCAGGTGCTCGTACACGGCGAAGGTCAGGTAGGCCTTGCCGCATCCCATGTCCACGACCTCCAACGGCGCTTCCGGTGGCAGCGCCGCCTCCACCAACAGCGGATGGAACACCTCGACGAACCGGTGGATCTGCCGGTACTTCGCCTCCATGCCTGCCTTCACGGAACCGTCCTCCGCCGTCACCCCCAGCTCCCGCAGCCAGCCCAGGGTTGTCGGCACGGTCCGTTTCTTCGGACGGTCGTGCGCGAGGTCCGGCGGCGCCGTGACCTCGGCCTTGCCCAGGACCAGGCGGGTCGTGCGTCCCTTGCGGAAGGTCAGCTGCGCCGTGCCGTTGGTCGCCGACAGGAACCCGTTCAGGAAGTCCCGGCCCAGCAGCTCCCGCAACAGCACCAGCGCCTCGTCGTAGGGGAAGTTCCGCGTCAGGTCCCGCGTCGGATAGCGGTACAGGAAGGACAACATCCGGCCCTCCTTCAGTTCGACCGGACGCAGGAACACGTTCCGTATCCCGTCGCGGTTCACGGGAATGCCCAGGTTCAGGCGGACGAACGTGCCGTCCTGCAGGGACGCCTCCACGCGGGCCATGAATTCTTCAAGTGTGTGCTGACTCACCGGGCCGCAAGCCTAGCCGACCCGGAACCGCCCGCACAGCATTCCGATGGGGTGGGGCGAGACGTTGAAAGGTTGAAAGGTTGAAAGGTTGAAGGGTTGAAGGGTTGAAGCGGGGAATCGGCGCCGATGCCTGCGTTCCCGCATCCCCTTCAACCCTTCAACCCCTTCAACCCTTCATCGCTTCACCGCTCCCAGCCCCCAGACGCAGGTCCGCGACGCACTCGACGTGCTGGGTCTGCGGGAACATGTCGAACGGACGGACCTCCACGAGCCGGTACCGGTCGTCCGCACAGAGGATCTTGAGGTCGCGCGCCAAGGTCGCCGGATGGCACGACACGTAGAGGATCTGGCCGGGGCCGGTCCGCCGCAGCACCTCAAGGCTCGGCGGACGACACCCCACCCGCGGCGGATCCAGCAGCACGGCCGTCCGGACGGGATCCATCTTCGCCAACAGCGACGGCAACAGCTGGTCGGTGTCGCCGGCCACGTAGGAACCGTTCTTCAGGCCGCGCGTCTCCAGGTTGCGTCGGGCGGCACGGATCGCCGGGGCGTCCAGTTCCACGCCCACGAACGAATCCACCGCATCCGCCAGCTCGATGCTGAAGAAGCCCACGCCGCAATAGGCGTCCACGAGGTGACGCGCACCGGAGTCCACGAGACGCGACCGCACCCCTTCCACCAGCGCGGGCAGAAGGTGGAAGTTGTTTTGGAAAAACGAGTTCTCCGGCACCTCCCAGCCGTCCGGCGGGATGCGCAGGACGGTCTTGATGCCGCCCTTGGGAGGCGGATTCCTGCGCCAGGCGCGGATCCCGTCGTTCAGCGCCGGCTCAGCGATGGCGCAGGATTCGATGTCGCAGACGAGTCCGCAGTCGGCGCGGACGAAGCCGAGGTTCAGCCGCTGCGCCGGCTTGTTCCACTGGCTCCGCACCAGGATGCGGTTGCGGTATCCATACGGCGCCGGACACGGAACCACCTCGCGGACAAGCGACGGGTCGAATCCGCCGATGCGTCGGAACAGCTCGCCGATCTGGTGGTGCTTCCACCGCAGCTGCGCGTCGTACTGAAGATGCTGGTACTGGCATCCGCCGCATTCGCCGAAGTAGCGGCAACGCGGCTCGGTCCGCTCGGGCGAGGCCTGGAGCACCCGGACGAGCTCGGCGCGGCCGAACGATTTCTTCACCTCGGTCAGCTTCGCCTCGACGCGGTCGCCCGGCGCCGTGAAGGGCACGAAGACCACGAAGTCGTCGACACGACCCACGCCTTCGCCGCCGAACGCGAGGTCGGTGATGTCGAGCGTCAGGCGCTGTCCAGCCCGCGGCGTCCCGTTCTGCATCAATTCCACCCGACGGAGTTGCCACGAACCGGCCCCTCGAAGGAAGGCTGGACTTGTGCCCGGTCGCCAAAGGGGGGTTGCCACGGAGACACGGAGGCCACGGAGAATTCGTCCGTTGTCCGTGGTGGGTCGCTGACCCGGTCCTTAAACTCCTTGGCCACGGAGACGCGGAGCGCACGGATGCGGGATCTCCGGGGTACGGAGTCCCGGCTTCAGCCGGCGGAAACCCTGCCGGTCCGAACACCTCGGAATCCAACCCGACGGCCCGTCGCCTTGTGCAACCCCCCTATCAGTGTCCGGACTCACCTCCAGACGCCGCTGACCTTTCTCCCTTCGCAAGACGACGATTCCATTCTCCGCCAAAAGGCGTATCGAACGTGTCTGGTCTGGAAGACGAATTCCTGTCATCAGATCGACCAAGCCCCGTCTTTTCCCTCCGCCTTCCCCCCATCCAGTGAAGCCCAGACGCTACCGCAGACACCTGCACACCCCGGTCGGAGCGATCCTGCTTCTACTGCTCTCCGCGATGACGCTCTTCGGGCAGAGCTTCGGCTTCATGCCGGAACTCCTTCCGGAGCCCTTCGGAGGGGTCATCTTCGTCCAGCGTACCGTCACAAGCCCCCTCGACCTCGACCGCGATCGACGCATCGATCTGGTCCTGTCCACCGAGCTCGCACAGGGCTCGCGAAGTGGGACGCGTCGCTACCTGGCGCCATCGCCCGGCACCCGTTTCGTGGGCTCGAGCATCACGACGAACCGCACCGTGAGCCCGTTCTTCGGTCCCCCGGGCCGGCCGATGACCGAGACCCGGGAAGCGGAGTTGGGCCTCGTCATCGATCCCTTGAATCCTCCGCCCCTGCTGACGAACGGATGGTTCCGGATCGACGACAACATCAGCGACGACACCGGACGGACGAACTGGGGCCTGATCCGCCAACAGTTCCATCTGGGATTGCTCATCCAGCGAGACGACGGAGTCCACAGCGGCTGG
Source organism: uncultured Verrucomicrobiota bacterium (assembly GCA_903930165.1). GTDB lineage: Bacteria > Verrucomicrobiota > Verrucomicrobiia > Limisphaerales > UBA9464 > SXXZ01. Next base: position 7,175 of record CAIYXO010000404.1, read on the forward strand.
TTGCGGATGGACAAATCGGCCGCGGGCATCTGGGGCATCCAAGCCTTCGCCGTTCACCCGCAGCCTGGACAACCACTGGCCGTTGGAGAGATCCCCCCGACGACGCTTCCGCTCATCGTCGAGTGGATGCCCAACTACACCCGGCTCACCGTGTCGAACGACACCACCACCAGACAGATCTTCCTGGGCGTGCATCGGTGGACCAACCATGTCGATCACAGCCATGGTCAGGTGGTGGATCTGCGCGGTCAGGATGACTGGCTCTGGGCGACCTCCTCCGGCGACACCAACACGCTTCTCTCGCTGGAGCCCCGGACCCGCCTCGATGTGCCGCCTCCCGGCGGAATCCAGTCGCGTTCCCGCTTGGGCCTCATGGTGCTCTCGGTGGCGACCGACGCAGACGGGCTCGTCGAGGAACGTGGCCCGTTGGCAAACCAGCCTTCCGGCTATTTCGGCTTCAAGGGAACCGGATATCGCGGATGGATCCACCTCGTGCGGGACACCTGGGTCGCCCGCTTTTCGACTTCGGCGACCGTCGTGAATGGTCCTTCGCTCGCATCCGGACCGGGCAATTCGAGTTCAGCCCTGGATTTGGATCTCAACAACGATGGCTGGAACGATTTCATCCTGATCAACGAGGAGTTCATCAACGCCGACTTCAGCCGGACCGATCGATACTTCCATCCCCTCTCCGACTGCGCGCTCTTCATCCCGAGCGGCGGGGACGATACGCCCTACACTCCCATCGGCTCGACTCTGGTGATCGATCCCGCCGGTACCTGGAGTACCAACAGGACCACCTTGGAATTCTCGTGGCGGAGCGGCTTCGTCGCCTCCGACCGGGGTGGGACCTACCTCGAGAACGGATACATGGGAGTCCGTTTCACCGGCCGGGATGGGGTCCATCACGGATGGCTCCGGTGGAATGCCGGATCGCTGCAGTTTGGACCTGTCACGTCCGTGGTGAATCCCTGGCCGGCGGAACCGGTCACCGTCGGGCAACCCGCCCCAGGCTCCCTGCGGATCCGACGGACGGCGAATGCGTTGGCCGCCTATTGGCCGATGGGCACCACGGGTGTTCTGGAGCGACGACCGGCAGTGGAGGGTGGCTCCCTGAACCAAGGATGGACCCCGGTCACTTCCAGCGCGGCGAACGAGCACGTCGAGGCCAGTCTGGAAGGTGCCCTGTTCCGATTCCGGCCGACGCCATAGGAACCCAGAACGGGTCTGAAGGTTCGAAGAGGTACGGAGTCCCGGCTTCAGCCGGCGGAAACCCTGCCGGTCCGAACACCTCGGAGTCCAACCCGCCGGCCCGTCGCTGAAGATCCACACCGGCTGAAGCCAGGAC
>CAIYXO010000405.1 GCA_903930165.1 uncultured Verrucomicrobiota bacterium
CCACGTTTTCGAAGCCGTTCCGAAGCTCCTCGAGGGACAGCGACAGCTCCTTGCCGACGGTTCCGGACACGGCGAGACGGAAGGTCTTCGGATCGAGGACGGACGCGGGCGGCGGCGAGCCTCCGAGGTGGTACCGCACGAAGAAGGCGTCGTTCGGCGTCAGCAGGCTTTCGTTGAACACCTCGAACGGCGTCTCCAGCTGGGGCGGACGCGTGGTGAGACGGATGAGCGGTCGTTTCTGCGGATACTTCACCAGCGGCCGTGAGCCGAACTCGAACGGCATCTCGACCGAGTCGGCGAGCGCGAGGCCGGTGGTTCCGATCAGGCCTGCGCGGAGGAAGTTCCTCCGGTCCCAGGGGCGCGATCCGCGGTGCATGGCGAAAGCCTACGGGGGAACCTCGAAATGGGAAGCCCGCCGCGAAACGATGGCGCCCGAGGAGATGCCGCAGCGGTCTTTCAGAGGGACAAAGGAAGCCGAGTGCCTGAAGCCACGGCGACGGACGACGGACAACGATCAACGGACGACACTCCGCGCCCTTCCTCAGGTCGCGGGCAGCCAGCCGATCCCGGGGTAGACCGGTTCCCCGAGGATCACCCGGCTGAGATCGACGGCGGAACCGAAGGCATCCTCATGGAAGCCGTATCGGAAATAGGATCCCGCGAAATACACCGCCTGGTCCGGGGACCGGCGATTGAGCCGCGGGAGCTCCGCCTGCGCCCGGATCGCTCCCAGGCTGAAGAGCGGGTGCTCGTAGTCGATCTTGCGATGCACCCGCGCCGGGTCGATCTCATGTTCCCCGTTGATGGAGACGAAGTAGTCCTTCCTGCAGTCCATGTTCTGCAGCCGGTTCATCCAGTAGACGGTCTGGGGCCGCACGGCCCCGTCCGGCGCGGCGGCCATCCGGTAGTTCCAGGCGGACCACGCCAGTTTCGCCTTCGGCATGACCTTGGGATCGCTGTGCACGGTGGCCCGGTTCGTCTGGTAGTGGAACTCGCCGAGAACGCGCCGTTCGTCGGCGTCGGCGTCGGCCAGCAGGCGGAGGCTCTCGTCCGCATGGGCGGCGAGGATGACCTTGTCGAACCGTGTGCTTTGGCCGTCGGCCGTGGTCACGACGGCGCCGGTGCCGTTCTCGACGCGGCGCACGGAGATCGCCGGGAGTCCGTTGCGGATGCGGTCGGCGAACGGCGGGACCAATCGGCGCACATATTCGCGGGCTCCGTGGGTGACCGTCCACCACGGATGCTGCGTGTGCAGGCCGAGGAAGCCGTGGTTGTGGAAGAACCGGATGAGGGTCATCGCCGGGAACTCCAGCATTCGGTCCGGGGGCGTGCTCCAGACGGCGCTGCTCATCGGCACGAGGTAGTGCTCCAGGAAGTCGCGTCCATAACCCCGCTCGGCCACGTAGGTGCCGACATCCATGCCCTGCCATCGCGTTTCGTCGAGCGCGCGGACGGCCTCGGCGTTGAAGCGGTTGACCTGGTAGAGCAACGCCCAGTGGCGGGGACGGAACAGGTTCCGGCGCTGGGCGAAGAGATGGTTCACGCTCGAGCCGGCGAACTCGAGGTTCGAGGGGACATGCTGCACCGAGAAGGACATGTCCGTGGGCTGGACCGGCACCTTCAGTTCCTCGAACAGGGCGCAGAGGTACGGGTAGGTGACCCGGTTGAAGACCATGAACCCGGTGTCGAAGGGCACGGGCCGACCGGCTTCCGCGACGTCGATGGTGTTCGTGTGTCCGCCCGTGTGCGCATTGCGTTCGAACAGGGTGAGGTCGAAGCGCCGGTGCAGGAAATGGGCGCAGCCGAGTCCGGCGATGCCGGTTCCGAGGATGGCGAGGGTGGGACGGGACATGACGAGGTGGACCAACTCCGGACACTGGACCGGTTCACTCCTGCGGCAACCGGCGAAGTTCGTGGCGGCTGCCATTTCGCTGGCAGCTCTGGTTCATCGCTGGGGCCTTGGCGTTTTGCGCGAGGTCCTCCCTCGTTCCATGGTATCGGATCAGCGGAGCTTCCGGATCAGCAGCACGTAGCCCATTGCGGCGAGCACCGAGAGGAGGTTCCCCATGAGGTAGTAGTCGTTGAATCCGCGTTCCTCCGCCCCCTCCCGCTTCAGGCGCGTCGCCAGCTTCAGCGCGCTGAACAGTGTCAGTGCATGCGGGTAGTCGAGGAGAAGGGCAACCACGAGGAAGATCCGCTCAACCACCCCCTTCGCGACCGAGCGGAAGTCGAGGCCCAGCCGCTTGTAGAATACTTGGGAGACGGCCGCGAACAGGAAGGCCAACGCCATTTCGGAAACGACCAGCAACAGGAGGATCAGGAGAATCTTCATGGCATCCGCGCGACCGAAC
>CAIYXO010000406.1 GCA_903930165.1 uncultured Verrucomicrobiota bacterium
GGACGTCCACGACGGACGCCGAGTTGGCCGAGATGCCTTCCACCATGGAGTCGAGATCGTATTCGATGCTCCGGGAACCATTGGTGTTGAGCACCCACACAAAGGGACGCTGCCGGGTCGGATTGACCCCTGAAACCAGCAGGCGGCCGTCGGCCATCTGACGGATCACGGAGGCGGAACCCGGCAGCACCGCGTCGAAGCCGCTGTCGAGTTCGCCGTCGAGACCCCGTCGCACCAGGGTCCGGGTTCCGTTGGGCGTCGTGAAGGTGCCGCCGAGGAGCACCTTTCCGTCCGCCTGTTCCAACACCCTCAGAACCTGTTCCCCGGAGGCCCCAACCCGCCCGGCCACCTCGTTGCCATCGCGGTCCAGCGTGATCCAGACCGCGTTGTTGGCACCGCCAAAGGGCAGCCCTGTGCCGACCACGTGGACACGTTCGCCCGCCCCTAGCCCGATGTCGGCGGCACCGGCGAAGCTTCGCGTCGCACCGGCGGGCATCGAGGGGAAATAGAAGGTGCCGTCCACGCTGCCGTTGAGATGGAACGCGCCGAACCCGTTGAGAGTCTTGCCACCCGACTGGACCGAGGCGACGCGGGCGATGAGGCGGCCACCCGCCTGCCGCAACAGGACGTGGCGGTCGCCGGTCGTGCTCAGCGAAGGTGAGAACAGCTGCGTCTCACGGGCTCCCGTGGTGGAGGAGAGGATGTGGACTCCGCTGCCACCCCCGACGCCGCCCGGCATGACCACCATGCGTCCGTCGGGTTCCAGCGACATGGCCTTTGGCACGAGGGCGGTCGTGGAACGGAAGCGGTAGCCCGGATCCAAGGCGCCCGGAACGACCTGGGCGTGGCCGACCTGTCCCAACAGGAGAAACAGCAGCGCCCCGAGCTGGAGAAGTCCGCGTCGGGTTGTCGAGGGCGCCGGATGCGATGGCTGGCTCATGTCCCCACCTCAACAGGCTTCGTCTTGAACCGTCGATACGTAGTGCTACGTACCCGCCGACTGCCGGGCCACCACCCGGACGGAAAGCCATTGGGCGGAAAGCGGGACGCCATGAATCTCATTGGTGAGTTTCCACGGTCCTTCCTATGGTCCCGCACATGCACCGACTGATCGTCCTCCTCGGACTCCTGCTTTCCGCCCAGGCCGGGCGGGCGGCCGAGTTCCGGCCGCTGGAGTCCTCGACCAATCAGGCCATCTTCTTCTCCTACGCGTTCTCCGACGACGGTCGCTGGATCGCCGGCGGCACCAGCAGCCGACGCCCGGGCGGCGCCACCAACGTCCCGGTCGTCGCCGGCGAGATCGTGCTCTGGGACGCGAAGACCCTGCGTCAGACCGCCTCCCTCGGGGACCATGGCGCGACGGTGAACTGGATGCAGTTCTCCCGCGGCGGAAAGGTCCTCGCCACCGCCAGCGGCGGAAACGCCACCGTCAAAGTCTGGGACCCGGAGAAGCGTTCGCTGCTACACACCTTCAAGATGGAGGAGCCCGTGCTGGCCTCGTCGTCCATGGGATCCCAGATGCTGTGCGCGCTGTCCCCGGACGGAACCCGCCTGGCCACGGTCGGCGCCACCATCAAGCCGATCGGCATCAGCAAGACCTCCGAGGCCGCCACCCTGACGGTCTGGGACACCAAAAGCGGCAAGGCCCTGTGGTCCGTGACCAATTCGGGCGTCGGCGCCATGGCCTTCACGCCGGACTCCTCACAGCTCGTGGCCTACTCGAGGAACGTCGTCTGGGAACTCGTCCGCGAGATCTGGTCGAGCCGGATCGAGAAGGAGACGCTCCAGGCGTGGGAGGCCGCCGACGGGAAGCGCCGATTCTCCACTCCGATCCCGAAGATGAACCCCAGCCACCTCGTGGTCCATGCCGACGGCGACAAGGTCCTCGCCCTCGGGGGCGACAAGAACATCTGGTACGACCTCAAGGACGGCTCGGTCTTGCGGAACCAGACCGTCGTGCTGCGGCAGTCCCTCCATGTGGCGGCGCTTTCGCCGAAGTCCGACAAGCTGTTCGCC
>CAIYXO010000407.1 GCA_903930165.1 uncultured Verrucomicrobiota bacterium
GATCCCGACGCGGACGGCGCCTCGAATGCGGTCGAGTTCCAGGCCGGGACGGAACCCCGTTCCGCGGCCTCCGCCCTGAGGGTCGGAGTCTCGGGCGGCGGCACACCGCCGGTCCTGGAGTTCGCCGTGGCGCCGGGCCGCTCCTATCGCATCGAGCGCAGCCCGGACCTCGCCACCTGGACCGTCGCCCCAGGCCGGTTGACCTACCCGGCCAAAGGTCGCGCCGCCTGGATCGGCGAGAGCCCGGAGGTCACCGGCTTCTACCGGGTCGTGGTCTCCGAGGCGCCCTGAGACGCGGGGCAAGGCGTTTTCGCGCGGAGGAACGGACCTCACGCAAAACCGCGAAGCCGCGGGAGGAATTGGTTGGGGATGCCAATTCCCTTTGAAGCGTTGAAACGCTGAAACGCCGAGACACTGAGGCGCTGAGGGGTTCACAACCAAGGGTGCCAAGAGTGCGACGCCCCTCTGGGGTATGGAGTCCCGGCTTCAGCCGGCCCGAGCCTCCTCTGCAAAAGGACCCTGAACTTCACCACCCCACCGAGGCCCACACGACTTTGACCCGCTGAAGCCGGGACTCCGCGTGCTTACCGCCGGCACCCCGGCACGGCGGCCGAGTCCAAAGGCGGGGAGCCACACCGGACTCGCCCGCTTGACCCGACGTCGGCGCCGACCATGCTCGCGGGCCATGTTCGATCTGGGCTCCCTCAATCCCCAGCAGCGCGAGGCGGTCGTGACCCACGACGGGCCGGTCCTGATCCTCGCCGGTGCCGGGACCGGGAAGACCCGCACCCTCACCTGCCGCATCGCGCACATGATTGGGCGGGGAATCGCCCCGGGCCACATCCTGGCGGTGACCTTCACCAACAAGGCCGCCCGCGAGATGCTGGCCCGCGTCAACGGAATGGTCCCGCGCGCCCCCAGGACCCGGAAGGATCCCGGCGCCCCGGAGGATCCCTTCACCGAACGGCCGACGCTTTGCACGTTCCACTCCCTGTGCGTGCGGATCCTCCGCCAGCACATCGAGAAGCTCGGCTACAAGCGGAACTTCGTGATCTACGACGAGGCCGACCAGCTCTCGGCGATGCGCAAGATCCTGAGCCAGATCTCGGCCAAGGGTGAGAAGACCGACGCCGGGGCGGTGTTGGCCATGCTGAGCAAGTTCAAGAACGGCGGGGCCGACGCCGCGTTCGGGGATCCCTCCGTCCGCGCCTTGGCCGAACACGTCGCCAAGCGCTACGAGAGCGCCCTCCACGCCTGCAACGCCGTGGACTTCGACGACCTCATCCTGCTCACCCTGCGCCTGTTCCGGGAGCATTCCGACGCCCTCGAGGCCTGCCGGCGCAAGTACCGGTACGTCATGGTCGACGAGTACCAGGACACCAACGGGAGCCAGTTCGAACTGGTCGACTTCCTCGCCGGCAAGTCGCGGAACCTCTGCGTGGTGGGCGACGACGACCAGTCCATCTACGGGTGGCGCGGTGCCCAGATCGCCAACATCCTCGACCTGGAGAAGCACTATCCCGAGGTGAAGGTCATCAAGCTGGAGCAGAACTACCGCTCGACCAACACCATCCTCAAGGCCGCCAACGAGGTCATCCGCCGCAACACCCGGCGCCGCGGCAAGACGCTTTGGTCCTCGAAGGGCGACGGCTCCAAGATCGCCCTCTACGCCTTCGACACAGACGAGGAGGAGGCCCGGACCGTGGCGGAGAACATCGAGTACGACCGTCTCGCCCGGAACATCCCGTGGGGACGCCAGGCGATCCTCTACCGCACCAACCTACAGGCACGGCCGGTCGAGACCGCCCTGCGCAAGGCGCGCATCCGATACCACCTCATCGGAGGCCAGAGCTTCTTCGACCGCACCGAGATCAAGGACGTCCTCTCGTACCTGAAGACGTTCGTGAACCCGGACGACGACATCAGCCTGCTGCGCATCGCGAACAAGCCGGCGCGGGGGTTGAGCGACGTCACCATGGAGCGCCTGCTCGCGTTCAGTTCGGAGCGCAAGGCCAGCGTGTTCACCATCATGCGGCACACCGACGTCCTCGCGTCGTTCCAGCCGCGCACGCGCGACGCCGTGGCGGGATTCCGCCACTGGATCGAGACCCAGCGTGCGGCCATCTCGGGCAACAGCCCGGTCTCGCTGACCAGCTGGGCCGAGGGCTGGCTGCAGGAGACCGGCTATCTCGACGAACTCCGTCGCGGGGACAAGGAAGCCGAGGTGGCCGAGGCGCGCGTGCTCAACGTGCTGGAACTGCTCGACGACCTCGACGGCGAGGAGTCGGCCAAGGCCCGGCGCGCGCGGCGCGAGGCGATCTCCGGGACGTCGCCGGCGAAGAAGGCCAAGCCCCGTTTCGAGATCAACGAGGACGATCCCGAAGGCCTGCTCGACGAGATGGCGGCGCCGAAGCTCCCGGCCCCCGGTTCCCAGGCGCTGCTGCCGGGAATCCCGCCCTCCTATCCGGGCAAGCCGATGGACCGCCTGGACGAGTTCCTGGCCGACCTCACCCTCGACCGCGAGCGCGAGGAGGACCGCGAGGAGAAGGGCGACCAGGTGCTGTTGATCACCATGCACGCCGCCAAGGGCCTGGAGTTCCCGCACGTGCACATCGTCGGCGTGGAGGACGGACTGCTGCCCCATTCGCGGAGCAAGATCGAGGGCACCCTCGACGAGGAACGCCGGCTGTTCTACGTCGGCATCACCCGGGCCCAGGAGACCCTGCGCATCAGCCACTGCCGGGGACGTCGCCGCTACACGCAGGTGATGCCCTGCCATCCGTCGCCCTTCCTGCAGGAACTGCCGGCGGACTGCATCGAGGACATGGAGGCGGCCGCGGCCCGCGTGGTGGAGAAGGAGGCCGGCGGGGACTGGTTCAAGGCCATGCGGGACGCCCTCGAGTGATGCGTGTCCATTGGGGTGAGGTCACAGGTTCGTTGTCAGTTGTCGGTTGTCAGTTGTCGGTGTGACCTCCTCGGCTCGTCGAAGGAGACGAGGTCACGAGGCTCTGACCTCCAGATCCGCCTGAGCTGCTCCTTCCAGACGGCGCCAGATTGGCGTGAGACTCCTCACGTCGTCTCCTACTGGGTTGTGAGGTTTGACTCGTCTGTTGACCGAGGCGTCCCGCCGGCCAAGGTCTCACAGGCTCTGCGAAGACGGCCGCCGGATCCGGCAACGAGAGACGCACACCCGTCAGCCTTGGAGCCCCCTCGCCCACCCACATGAAGCGACTGCTGATCAGCTCGGGTTCCACCTTCGAGGAGGAAATCGGATACTCGCGGGCCGTGGTGGTGGGCGAGTGGGTCTTCGTCTCCGGGACCACGGGTTTCGACTACGCCAGCATGACCATCGCCGAAGGGCTGCCGGATCAGACGGAGCAGTGCTTGAAGAACATCGCAGCAGCCTTGGAGCAGGCCGGATCGAGCCTGAGGGACGTCGTCCGGGTGACCTACGTCCTGCCGAACGGAGACGAGTTCCCCCAATGCTGGCCCGTGCTTCGAAGACACTTCGGCGAGATCCGGCCCGCGGCGATGATGATCTCCGCCGGCCTGGCCGATCCCAGGATGCGGATCGAGATCGAAGTCACGGCGCTGAGGCGGTCGGCCGGGTGACGGCATCCGCGGGGCGGCACGCCCCCAATCCCGTCGGGCGCGCCAAATGCAAGGGGCATCGGATCGTCAACGGGAGGGCGGCTGAGTTCGGCCGTGAGGTTCTGGATTTCCCATGGCGCTGGTGTTTCCGGGCCCCGGTGTTCCTGGGGCAGCCGGCGAAGGAGGTGAGAGACTCGTGACCTCGTCTCCTACAGGGTGGGTTCACAACCAGGGGCGCCAAGGGCACGAGGTTTCCTGAGGCCAACACCAGCGCTCCGCGGGTCGGCATCCCAGCGAAACGTAAGCCCCGCCCTCGAACCCTTCGTACCCTTGGATGTGAATCCGGTCCAAGGACGAGCGGGATCCGGCTCGTCGGCTTCAGGGCGTACCGGCTGGATCCGTGTCACCCTCCGAAAGCGCGAGCGGACTCGCGCACTCCACGACGTGGCCGTGAACATCCGTCTCTCCCTCCACGGCACGTCCGCTCCCGCCTGGGCGCCGGATCCGGTTGGAATCGGAAGACGGATTCTCCTTTCGCATCGGAAGGCCGCGGATGGCATTGTCTCACCGGTCTCAACCGATCTCCCCACCATGGACTGGTACTACGTTTCCCAAGGTCAGCCCGCCGGTCCGATCCCCGAGGAACAGCTCGCCGAACTCCTCCGGAACGGAACCATCACCGCCACCACCCTGGTCTGGCGGAACGGCCTGACGAACTGGATCCCGCTTTCCGAGGCCCAGCCCGGTTGGATGACCCCACCCTCGCCGACGCCTGCCCAGGCACCGGGACTTCCGCCGGTACCTTCTGGGTCCCAACCGTCCGAAGCGGATCCGTTGGCGGGCGCCCCTCCCAGCAATGGCCCGGTAAACCCGCCGCCGCCGGAGGCTCGACCGGTTCCGACTGTCGCTTCCATGCCGCAGGGAGACTTCCTGTCCGAAGAGGAGCTTCTGGCCACGGACTATCCGGTGGACCTGATCGAACCGTTCCGTCTTGGATGGCAGGCCTTCACCCGGAGTCCGGGCATCCTGCTCGGCACGGGCGCCCTGGTGTGGCTCCTGATGATGGCCGGATCCTCGATCCCGATCCTCGGTGCGCTGATCCAGATCGCGTTGTACGGCCCCCTGCTCGGAGGACTCTACGTGGTCTACCTGCGCAAGATCCGTGGCCGGGACGCCGACGTGGGCCTGATCTTCTCGGCCTTCGGGCCCCGGTTCTTCCAGCACCTGATGGCCTACCTCGTGATGTTCGCGGCCAACCTCCTGATCTTCCTGCCGGTGATCGGAATGGCCCTGTTCCTCGTGTTCGGCTCGGCCCTCACGGGCGCCCAGGGTCCGCGTCCGCAGAACTTCGACCAGTTGGTCTCGGCGATTGGCGTCGTGTCGATGGTGCTCGGAGGCCTCTGCATGCTCGTGTGCATGGC
>CAIYXO010000408.1 GCA_903930165.1 uncultured Verrucomicrobiota bacterium
CCTCGGGAAGGCTGAAGTCGCCGAAGGAGTTCCCGCCGGCCGCCTCGATGCGTTCGATGCGGGCCTCGACCAGCGGATGGTCGGGCACCGCGAAGGGCAGTCGGGTGATGATGACGTTGCTCAGGGCCTCGCCGGGAACGTCCACGCCCTGCCAGAAGCTGTCCGTGCCGAAGAGCACGGAATCCACGTTCTCCTTGAACTTCTCCAGCATGGTCGAGCGGGGGATGCCGGTGTTCTGCACGTAGCACTCGATGCCGAGGCGTTCGAAGAACGGTTCCATCCGGCCGGCGACCTGCTGCATCAGGCGCGAGTTGGTGAAGAGCACGAAGGCCTTGCCGTGGGTCTGCCGGATGAAGTGCTCGATCCAGCGGACAAGGGCGTCCTCGTAGCCCGCGTCCCGCGGGTCCGGCATCTTGCCGGCGACGTACACCTTCATCTGCGTCGGGTAGTCGAAGGGGGATCCGACCTGGAGCCCGAGCGCGTCCTCGCCGCCGACGCGTCCCGCCACATAGCGCAGGGCGGGCACGTTCCCGGCGCGGCGCAGGCCCAGCAGCGTGGAGGCGGACTCGGGGGCCGGTTGGCCGGCAATGCGGACATCCGTTGCCGGCTTCGGACCGGGATTCCCCGGCTGCTCGCCGCCGCTGGTGCCGAGCGTGGCGCTGGTGAGGATCACGGAGGTGCCGGCGGCGAACAGGCGTTGGCGGAGGTAGTCGGCCACGTCCACCGGAGCGGCGTTCAGCGACAGGTTCCGCTGGGTCCGGCCGGTGCGTTCCACCCAGTACACGTGGTCTTCCTCCGCCTGCTGGAGGAAGGTGGCCACCGCCATCTTGAGGTCGCCGAGACGCCGGTTGCACTCCATCAGCTCCTCGCCCGTCTCCTTGTCCTCGGTCTGCTGGATCAGCTGGTGGATCTCCTCGCGCAGACGCTGGATGGGCAGGGTGAGGTTGTCCTGCACCAGGTCCGGCCGCCGGATGCGGAGTTCGTTCCATGGGCGTCCGCCGGATGCGGCCTCGGTGCCCGGAGAGGGGCTGGCGGGACGCGCGGTGGCCGATGCGGCCCCCTGGACGGCCAGGTCGTTGCAGGAATCCTCCACCTTGCCGAAGAAGTCGTCGGATTCCTTGAGCAGGTCGGCCACGAGCCGGACGTTCGCGCCGGAGCGCAGGGCGGCGAGGATGCCCTTCTCGGTGCGGGGATTCCAAAGGCGCTGGAGCGCGTAGCGGACCTGGCCGGAGGACACGCTCACGCCGATGTGACGGGCGGCGACGTGTTCCACGGTGTGGGCCTCGTCGAAGATGACGAAGTCGTTGCGGAAGAGCACGCCGCCCTCCTGTTCCTCGTCCACGCCGTTGAGCAGGGTGAAGAACAGCGTGTGGTTCAGCACGAGGACGTCGGCGCCGAGGATCCGTTGGCGGGCCCGCTGGAAGAAGCAGGCGCAGCCGGCCTTGGCGAAGTCGCTCTGGAAACCGCACTTCTTCGGCGTGCAGAGGCCGCGCTCGGAGCAGACGTGCTCCCAGACCTTGGGATCCGGCTCTTGGTCGAAGTCGCTCAGGGAACCGTCGGTCGTCTCCTGGCTCCACTCGTAGATGCGCCTCAGCTCGCCGATCTCGGGCGAGGTGAAGAGCGAGTCGGACTGCTGCATGGCCTTCTGAAGGCGTCGGGTGCAAAGGTAGTTCGAGCGCCCCTTGAGCATGGCGAAGGAGAACTCCGCCGGCAGGACCTTGCGCAGCACGGGCAGGTCCTTCTCCACCAGCTGTTCCTGGAGGTTGATGGTGTGGGTGCACACCACCGCCTTCTTCTTGTGGGCCACCGCATGAAGGATCGCCGGGACCAGGTAGGCGAAGCTCTTCCCGACGCCGGTGCCGGCCTCGACCATCAGGTTGCGGCCGTCCCTGAGCACCGCCGCCACCGCCATCGCCATCCGCTGCTGCTCGGGCCGGTACTCGAAGTTCTTCGCCTTCGAGAACAGCCCGGTCGGGGAAAAGATTTCCTCCACCTGCGCCACGAGGTCGGGCGCGGTGTTCCCCGAGGAGGTGTCGGCCAGCGAGATCACGCGCCGACTCTACGGGTGGAAACGCCGGATGTCTTGTCCCGGGCGGCGCGGGAGCCGGATTCCCGTATGGCGTTCGGGAGGCGATTTTCTCCCCGACCGTTGCTGACACGCCGACGCTCCTGCCTCCAGAATCCCCGAGAATGCTACTGGTCGAGCCCAACTCGTTCCGGCCGCCGACCCTGTTGGGCAATCCGCACTTCCAGACCGTCTTCCCGTCCTTGTTCCGGCGGATCCGGCGGATGCCATGGCGCCGGGAGCGACTGGGTCTGGAGGATGGCGACTTCCTCGATCTCGACTGGTTGAGCCAGGCTTCCCCGCGGTTGCTGGTGATCTCGCACGGCCTCGAGGGCTCTTCCCGAAGGACCTACGTCGCCGGCCTCGCCCGGGCCGCGGGCCGGGCCGGGTGGGATGTGCTCGCCTGGAACTTCCGCGGATGCTCGGGCGAGATGAACCGGCTTCCCCGCTTCTACCACAGCGGCGCCACCGAAGACCTCGCGGCGGTGGTGATGCACGCGGTCCGGTCGCGGCAGTTCCGTTCGATTGCGGTGGCCGGGTTCAGCCTCGGCGGCAACCTGACGCTCAAGTTCCTCGGCGAAGGAAATCCCGCGGCCGACCACGTGAAGGCGGGTGTCGCCATCTCGGTCCCCTGCGACCTCAAGTCCTCCGCCGAGCGCATGGCCCAGCCCGGGTGCGCCTTCTACATGCGGAGGTTCCGCCGGGACATCCTCGCGAAGTGGGAGCGTAAACGTCGGCGCTTCCCCCAGCTCATCCCCCGGCCCGACCCGACCCGACACCGGACCTTCCGCGACCTCGACGACGTCTTCACCGCACCGATCCACGGCTTCGGGACGGCGGAGCGCTATTGGGCCGAGTGTTCCGCCAACGCCTACCTGTCGGGCATCCGCCGGCCGGTGCTGGTGATCAACGCGCAGGACGACCCGTTCCTGACGCCCGAATGCCACCCAATCGAAGCGGCGCGGCGCAGCGACCTGCTGCACCTCGAACTCACCCCGAAGGGAGGGCACGTGGGGTTCCTCGACCGTTTCCGGTCGCGGGACGACCTCTGGTCGGAACGCCGCGCGGTCGCGTTCCTCGGGGCGGAAGTGCCGGGGTAGGGGAGTTTGTCCGCTGCCAGTGGTCAGTGGTCAGTGGTCAGTGGTCAGTGGTCAGTGGTCAGTGGTCAGTGGTCAGTGGTCAGTGGTCAGTGGTCAGTGGTCAGTGGTCAG
>CAIYXO010000409.1 GCA_903930165.1 uncultured Verrucomicrobiota bacterium
ACGCGGATCCGCCGGCAAGCGGGGAGGCGGCCAGCTCCCGGTGAGCCTCGATGAGCTGATGGAGTCGGGGATGGAGTTCGTTCCCGGAATTCCGGAGGACGCCGCGGACCAGTTCGACCGGGACTGGGCCGTCCGCATCGTGGAGAACGCGCTCGAGGCCGTGGCCCTCGAGGCCCGCGATTCCGGGAGGGCGGCCACGTTCGAACGCCTCGTGCCCTTCTTGCCCGTCGCCACCGAACCGCCTTCCTACGAGGTGCTCGCCCGGTCGCTGGGGATGTCCGTCCCGGGCGCCAAGTCCGAGGTCCATCGACTGCGGGCCCGCTTCCGCAACGCCCTCCGCGCCGAGGTGGCCCGGACCGTCTCCGCACCCCACGAGATCGACGTCGAGATGCGGCACCTCCATTCCGTCCTGGCCGGCGTCGGATTCCGGAATCCGGATTCCGGCGAAACCCGGGGCCGCTGACCACGAAGGAACCCCCGATGCCCGATCCCTGTCCCCGCTGTCACGGCACGGGCCGCCGCCTCTCCGGCGGGCTCTGCGCGCGGTGCCTGCTCGGGGACGCCCTGGTCATCCCGCCACTCTCCGCGCCGGGAGGGATGCTCGGCGTGGAGGGACATCGCGTGGAGGCCGAGATCGCCCGCGGCGGGATGGGCGTGGTCTATCGGGCCGTCCAGGCCGATCCGCCGCGCGAGGTCGCCCTGAAGATGCTCCGGCCCCAGGCCCTCGATTCGCCCGAGCTGCTCGTCCGCTTCCGTCAGGAGGCCCGCACGCTCGCGTCGTTGGAACATCCGGCGATCCTCCCGATCTATGAATCGGGCGAACTCGACGGCCTGCCGTGGTTCACCATGAAGCTGGCCACCGGCGGCACGCTGGCGGAGCGCCGGGACCGTTATGCCGGCGACTGGCGGGCGGTCGCGTCCCTGCTCGTGGGGCTCGCGGAAGCCGTCCAGTTCGCCCACGAGCACGGCGTCCTCCACCGCGACCTCAAGCCGGGCAACGTGCTCTTCGACGACCTCGATCGCGCCTACGTCGCCGACTTCGGCCTCGCCCGCGCGCTGGCCTCGGACAGCAGCCTCACCCGCACGGTGTCGGTCCTTGGCACGCCCCACTATTTGGCGCCGGAGGTGATCTCCGCGGACGCCCGAGCCGCCACCACCGCCAGCGACCAGTATGCGTTGGGCGCGATCCTCTACGAACTGCTGGCCGGCCGCCCTCCGTTCGAGGCCGAAGGCATCGCCGTCCTCATGCGGCGGATCGTCGACACCGAGCCCCAGCTTCCGTCGCGTCACCGTCCCGGCGTGCCACGGGACCTGGAGGTGGTCTGCCTCAAGGCCCTCTCCAAGGACCCCGCACGGCGCTACGGATCCGTCCGCGAATTCGGGGCGGACCTGACCGCCTGGCTGCAGGGCCTTCCGATCCAGGCACGGCCGATGTCCCTGGTGGAGGCGGCCGCGCTTTGGGTTCGCCGCAATCCCGGCTTCGCGACGGCGGTCTTCGTCGCCCTGCTCCTGGTCGTGGGCCTGGTCGCGGCCGAGGTCCGTTCGAACCGGCGTTTGGCCGCGGCGGGAACGCGGCTTCGGGACAACCTCTACGCCGCCGACATGGCCCTCGCCGCCACGGCGCTGGAACGCGACGACCTCGACGCCGCCCGCCGACTGCTGGCCCGACATCGTCCGGAACGGGGTGCGCCGGACCTGCGCGGACTGGAATGGGGGATCCTCTCCGCGGCCGCCGAGGGCGACAGCCCCGGTGGCTTCACCGGCCACACGGCCACGGTGGTGGCGGTCTCGCCCTCGCCCGACGGACGGACCGTCGCCTCCGCCTCCTGGGACGGGACCGTGCAGGAGTGGGATGCCACGACGTTCCGGGTCCTGCGCCGATGGAGCGTCGGGGAGGGACACCAGTGGTTCGCGCTGGCCCGGTTGCCGGGGCTGGACCGCCTGGTCGCCGTGGATGCCGTCCGGACCGGGGCCATGGTGATCGACCTCAAGGACGGCAGCCACCGGGTGGTTCCCGCCCCGTCTTCACAGGCGCTGGTGCCGATGCCTTCCGGCGAAGGTCTCCTCACCCAGACCGAGGCCCGGTTCTGGTCCGTGGACGGCTCGATGGAATGGCGCGATCCCGGGATGGACCGTCCGAGGACGCTGCCTGGGACGGGCCGTCGCGCGGCCTTTTCCCCCGATGGCGGCCGCCTGGCGACCGGCACCTTCGGGGATCGGCTCCGGCTGTGGCGTTGGCCCTCGATGGAGGCGGAAGGCGAGATGGGTCCGGTGGGTCCCGTGGTGGCGATGCGGTTCTCGCCGGACGGATCGCGGCTGGTTTCGGCGGGCTTCAACGGGGAACTCCGGCTCTGGGATCCGTCCCGGAGGTCCGTGGTCGCGGGCCGGAACGCGCACGGCGGGACCACGCTGGGCGCCGCGGCGTTCTCGCCGGATGGACGCCTCCTCGCCACCGCCGGCGGAGACCACGTGCTGCGCATTTGGGACGCCGCCACGCTCGAGCCGCGCCAGGTGCTGCGCGGACCGGCGGACCAGGTCTGGGACATCGCCTGGTCGCCCGACAGCCGTCGCCTCTACAGCACCACACGCAACGAGGGCGTGCGGTATTGGCCCGTGGACCCGGAACGCATCGTGAGGAACGAACGGACCTTCCACGGCAACTTCCTCGAGTTCACTCCGGAGGGAACCGGTTTGTTGGTCGAGGAGAAGGGTGGCGGCGGGCTCCGACTGCTGGGGGCGCTCGACCGTGATGAACGCGCGCGCCTGGACGGCTCCCTGGTGCCGCTCGGCGTCTCCGCCGACCGCAGGGTCCTGTACGTGCTGGACGAGGCTTCGGCGCAGCTGAAGCGGGTTTCGGCCTCCGATCTCCGCCCGCTTCCGTCGCTGCCGGTGAACCTCGAGGGACTGGTAGCCGGCGGGCCGCCGCCCCTGCGGCACCGGTTCGACGAGGAATCCGGGATCCTCGCCGAGCAGCGGGAAGGCGGCGGGATCCGTGTCTGGAACGTCGCCGACGGCCGTCTCATGCCCCCGCTGGAGGGCAAGGCGCGTTGCGACTGCGAGTTCTGGGTCCTGCCGGGTGGCCTCATCGCCCTCATCGGCGACGCCTTCGCCATCGAGCTCTTCGACGCCCGGAGCGGACGCCGGCTTTCCCGGCTCGAGGGACACCGGGCCCCGCCCTCATCGATCACCCTGTCCGCAGACCGGCGGTGGCTGGCGACCGGCGACGAGGGCGGGGTGCTGCGTCTCTGGGATTTCGCGAGCCTCAGGCTCCGCGAGGAATGGGACGAGTTCGATTCGATCGGGCCGCTGCGGTTCTCCGGCGACGGCCGGACGCTCCTGGTCTCGGACTTCCGTCGCATCCATTTCCTGCACCTCGGCACCGGCCGGGTGGCCGGGTCGCTGGCCGTGGAATCCCTCGTCCACAACACCCTCGCGTTGGCGCCCGGAGACCGCGCCCTCGCCCTCATCGGCCGCGACGACCGACTCGTCCTCTGGAAGGCCGCGAAGGACTGAACGACCTCATGGCAAGGCGGGTGCTGGTTCGTGAGGGTCATGACCACCCAGGAAGCCCATTGTCTCTCCGTCCGGGACAATCCCCACGATTCCCCGGTGCTGCACCGCGTTGAGGACGGGCAGGGTAGTTCTTCCATGTGTAAGAACTTCACGACCGTGGAAAAAGTACACATTCCGACCCTGCGTCGCCTGGGGTGTCGGCCCGCAGACGGCTCCGTTTCTCCCGGCGGAGTGGAAAAAATGCAGCATGCCGGAAAGGGGTGGACCCCGTGAGCGCCTCTTCGAATCCCAGCCGCGCGCTGCTGGTCGTCGAGGACGACGGACCGATCCGGAACCTCCTGACCTACAACCTCCGCCGGGAAGGATTCGTGGTCACGGCGGCGGCGGACGGCAACGAGGCCATCGCCCTGGCCCATGGCGGCTACGAGGCGGCCCTGGTGGATCTCTGGATGCCCGGGAAGGACGGATTCGAGGTGCTGGACCACTTCCGCCGGAACCATCCGGAGGTGCCGGTGGTCATCGTCTCGGCCCACGCGCAGGAGAAGGACGTGGCGGCGATCCGCGCGGCCGGGGCCTTCGACTTCGTCAGCAAGCCGTTCCGCATCGCCCAGCTGCTGGAGATCGTCAACGCCGCCAGCCGGACCCGCACCGCCGCGAAGGCCGGGGCCTGATCGCTGCAGCCGAGGCCGACACACGTCCCGTTCACTGCAACTGGAGAGAGGACGGCTCGCGCCTGTCGCGTTGGGGCACGCGGCCGCCGACATGGGCCGGGTTGCACCAGTTCGCCGGTCGCGATCAGAGGCCGTGCGTCGGTGGGAGGCTTAGTCAAGAATGAGGGCCCCAAGGGACACATCCTTCAAGGTGCCAATCCGGGGTAGGAGACGAGGTGACGAGTCTCGGACCATCCCCAAACTATTCTGAGCCCAAAGGAGCACGCTTGTCCTGTGGGGACAACCTGCGCGGAAAGCCCCAAAGGACACG
>CAIYXO010000410.1 GCA_903930165.1 uncultured Verrucomicrobiota bacterium
CAGGTCTACTTCTTCGGTGCCGACCGCAAGACGCTCCGCCGCGTGACCACGGATCTGCGGCAACCCAACGGCATCGTTGGGACGCCTGACGGCAAGTCGCTCTACGTCTCCGACCTCGGCGCCCGGAAGACCTACGTGTACGACATCCGCGAGGACGGCTCGCTCGAGAACCGGCGCCTGTTCTGCGACCAGGGTTCCGACGGCATGACCCTCGACAACGAGGGCAACGTCTATCTCACGGGACGTGGTGTGACGGTCTTCAACAAGGCCGGCCAGCGCATCGAACAGATCAACCTTCCCGAAGGCTGGACCGGCAACGTGAAGTTCGCCGGCGCGGACCGCAGCCTCCTGTTCATCACTTCCGGCAGCTCGGTGTACACGGTCAAGATGCGCGTGCGCGGAACCTTCTGAACGTCTCCGCAACTGTGATTCCCTTTCCCCGTTTCCTGCTCGCCGCGGCCGCCCTGGCCACGGTTGCGTCGGCCGTTCCCGCCTCGGCCCAGGCACCCGATGCCGGCGCCTACAGGAATCACGCTCTCACCCGAAACGGCGACGTCGAGAACGGCCGAAGGCTCTTCTCGGCGGATCCCCGGTTGAACTGCGCGAACTGCCATTCGGTGGATGGCACCGCTTCCAAAGCGGGCCCGGATCTCCGTGCGGCCGGGGACGCCTTCGGCCGACGCGACCTGATCCAGTCGATCCTGCAGCCCTCCGCGACCATTTCGCCGGGCTATGGCCAGATGACCGTCGAGACCCGCGATGGCCGCACGCTGCACGGCACGCTCAAGAAGGCCGACGACTCCGGGCTCGAGCTGATGGGCGGCGACGGCCAACGCATCCGCGTCGCCACCGTCGACATCGTTTCCCGCACTGGGAGCACGACCTCCCTGATGCCGGAGGGGCTCCAGAACGCGCTGACCCAGCAGGAGTTCACCGACCTCGTCGAATACCTCGCCAGCCTGCGCCAGCCTGCACATTCCCTCGCCACAGCCCATGGCATGCCGGCCGAGATCCCAGAGCTGGCCACGCCGGTCGGCATTCGCCCCCAGTTCACTCGTCCCTTCACGCTTCCCCCCGGAAAGGTCCAAACCGGCCTCACGTCGATCCACGCCGTGCCGGGCACACAGGACTCCTACCTGGTGCTCCATCAGCGCGGCTTCATCTGGCGGGTGGAGAAGTCGGCATCGGGCGAGTCCCGCGCCGACTTCCTCGACCTCACCGGAGAGGTCTTCAGCGAACGCGGTCCGAACGGCCTGCTCCACCTCGCGTTCCATCCGAAGGTCCAGGAGAACCGCCGGTACTTCCTCAAGTACCAGATCCTGGAGGACGGCACGGTCACGACGGTGCTCGTGGAACGGGAACTCACGGTCGACCTGAAATCGGATTCCGGAAAACCGGGACGTCGTCTCATCGCCATTCCCAGCGTTGCCGAGGACCACAGCGGCGGCTGCGTCGACTTCGGGCCGGACGGCTTCCTGTACTTCGCGATGGGCGACACCGGGCCGCACCACGACCCCAACGGCCACGCCCAGAACATGGGACTGCTTCTCGGCAAGATGCTGCGCCTCGACGTGGACCGCGTCCCCACAGGCCAAGCCTACGGGATTCCGAAGGACAACCCCTTCGTCGGAACCGCCGGGGTCCGGCCCGAGATCTGGGCTTCCGGGCTGCGGAATCCGTGGCGGTTCACCTTCGATCCGGCGAACGGGGACCTCTGGGTCGCCGACGTCGGCCAGGACCGTGAGGAGGAGGTCGACCTCGTCCGCAAGGGAGACAACCTGGGTTGGAACGTGCTCGAGGGCTTCGAGGCGTTTTCGAGCCAGTACCGCAAGGAGGGCCGCACGTTCGTCTCCCCGGTGTTCGCTTACGGACGCAAGTTCGGGAACTCGATCACGGGCGGCCCGGTCTTCCGCGGCGACCCGAAGTCGACCTTCGATGGCGTCTACTTCTGCGCCGACTTCAACTCCAAGCGCCTCTTCGGCGTCCGCCAGGAGAACGGGACCCTGAAACAGGTCCACCAGCTCGGCCTGTTGCCGGACCAACCGGTCTCCTTCGGTCGCGACCATCGCGGCGGCATCCTCGCGGTCGGCTTCGCCGGAACGGTGTTCGCCTTGGATCTCGATTCCACCCGCTTCGACGCCGTGAAGAAGCCTTGATTCCGACATCGTCCGACATGCCTGAGCTCCAGCCTTTAGCAAAGAACCCCAGCCCCCGTCCCATGCGCTCCCCATACCGATTGCTCGCCGGACTACTGCTCACCTCCGCCTTCGGACTGCTCCAGGCCGCTCCCGGATTCGCCTCGGCCGGCCACGAGGACTTCGGCCGCACCTCCGCCGGCGAATCCGTGCGCCGGATCACCCTGAAGAACCGGAAGGGGCTGTCGGCGAAGATCCTGACCTACGGTGCG
>CAIYXO010000411.1 GCA_903930165.1 uncultured Verrucomicrobiota bacterium
CGCCGGGAAGCTCATCACCTTCCAGGGCGAACAGGGCGCGCTGACCCGCAGCCCGTGGGAGTTCCGTCCGCGCGGCCAGAGCGGGAAGAGGGTCTCCGACCTCCTGCCACACCTTGGGACCCTGGCCGACGACCTGTGCTTCCTGCACGGGATGAAGGGCAAGACCAACACGCACGGCCCCGGCGAGAACTTCATGTCCACGGGCTCCACGCTCGACGGCTTCCCGAGCCTCGGCGCCTGGCTGACCTACGCGCTCGGCAGCGAGGACCAGAGCCTGCCGTCCTACGTCGCCATCCCCGACCCGCGCGGCAAGCCGCAGAACAGCGTGAACAACTGGTCGCCGGGGTTCCTTCCCGCAGCCTACCAGGGCACCGAGTTCAACGCCACCACGCCCATCCGGAACCTCGCGCGTCCCGACGGGATCACGGCGGACATGGACGCCGCGACGCGCGCCTTCCTCCGGCGCCAGAACGAGCGTCATGCGCAGGCCTTCCCCGGCGACACCCAGCTCGCCGCCCGGATCTCCAGCTACGAGCTCGCCGCCCGGATGCAGTTGACCGTGCCCGAGGTCGCAGACCTCTCCGGCGAACCGGAGCACATCCTCCGTCTCTACGGCGCCGACGAGTCCGGCTCCAAGATTCAGGACCTCCGGGCGGCCTACGCGCGCAACTGCATCCTCGCCCGACGCCTCGTCGAACGCGGCGTGCGCTTCGTCCAGCTCTTCAATGGCGCCTACCAGACCGGCGGCGAAGGCGTCAGCAACTGGGACGGCCACAAGGACCTGCTCAACCAGTACTCCGTCCACGGACCGGTCCTCGACAAGCCGACCGCCGGCCTGCTGATCGACCTGAAGCAGCGTGGCCTGCTGGAGGACACGCTCGTGGTCTGGTGCACGGAGTTCGGCCGCATGCCGACCTTCCAGAAGGGCTCTCAGGGAAGGGACCACAACCCGGACGGCTTCACCTGTTGGCTCGCCGGCGCCGGCGTGAAGCCGGGGTTCTCGTACGGCGCCACCGACGAGTTCGGCCACAAGGCGGTGCAGGACGTCACCACCGTGTACGACCTGCATGCGACCATCCTGCACCTGCTGGGCCTGGACCACGAACGCCTCACCTTCTACCACAACGGCCTCGAACGCCGGCTCACCGACGTCCACGGCGAGGTCATCCGGCCGATCCTGGCGGGGTGAGGGGGTGAGGGGGTGAAGCGTTGAAGCGTTGAAAGGGATTAGGAATATGGGAATTCGGGAATAGGGAGCGGCCAAAGAGAGCCCCCGTTACTCCCAAGGATCACCGGCCCATCTCCCGCTTCAACCTTTCAGCCCCTCCCCCTTCACCTCCAGCACTCCATGCCCCCCAACCGGCTCCGGAACCTCCTCCTCGGGCTGCTTCTCCTCACCGGGGCGTACGTGCGCCTGTCGGCGGACGGCGTCGTCCTGAAGAAATCGGCGGAGGCGGTGGAGGTCCGGATGCCGGACCAGCGGGCGGCGTTGGCCTGGGAGAACGGAGAGGAACGGCTCGTCATCGAGACCCGCTTCGCCGGAAAAGGCGACCGCTTCGCCTGGATCGTTCCCCTGCCCTCGGTCCCGCGCATCGAGGCCGTGACGCCTGGTTTCTTCCCGACCCTGACCCGGCTCTCCGCGCCCAAGGTCATCCATGATCCGGATGCGTGGTGGGGATGGTGCCTGTTCGGGGGCGGCCTGTTGTGGCTGGCGATCACCGTCCGCGCCACCGGCTCCATGAAGACGGCGGATCGGGTGGCGATCTTCGTCACCGGCCTTGGCGCCCTCGGCATCGGGGGCATCCCGGGGGCCCTCGCCGCCTGCTGGATCTGGGGTTTCGGTTCCTTCGTGGTGGGACGTGTCCGTCGAGGCGTCGAATCGAAGTTGGCCGCCCTGTTGGCGATCCTCGTCTCCGTTCTCTTCGCCGGGATGCTCCTCCCGGCCCTTGCCACGGCGAAGGGCGGTGCCACGACTTCAGATGGGGTCGAGATCCTCGAACGGAAATCGGTGGGGGCGTACGAGACGACGGTCCTCCGGGGCACGGACACAAGGGCCGTCCGGGAATGGCTCGCG
>CAIYXO010000412.1 GCA_903930165.1 uncultured Verrucomicrobiota bacterium
CCTTTCAACCTTTCAACCCACGCCCTCACCCAAAAACAACCGGACGCCTTCCAACGTGAGGCCGGGGACGACTTCCCCGATCTCCGGCATCTTGCGGGCGATCAGGAGGGCGTAGCCGCCGGTGGCGACGACCGGAAGTCGACGAGTTCCGAGTTCCTTCCTGAGTTCCTGGATGAGCCCGCGCACCAGACCGCGGTATCCGTGCACCGCCCCTGCGAGCATCGCCTGCTCCGTGCTGCGACCGACAACGCTGCGGGGTTCGCGGATGCGGATGCGGGGAAGCAGGGCGGTCTTCTCGTGGAGATAGTCGGTCATCGCCGAAAGTCCGGGTGCGATGATGCCGCCAATGTAGTCGCCGCGCCTGTCGACGACGTCGAAGGTCACCGCGGTGCCGAAGTCGACGACCAGCACCGGCGCCCCGAAGCGGTGTCGGGCGGCCAGGGCGTTCGCGAGGCGGTCCTGTCCGATGGTCTCGGGTTTCGGGTACCGGATCCCGACGCCGCGGACGGTGCCGGAGGTCAGTTGCCGGGGTTGGAAGCCGAATTCCGAGGCCAGGGTGGAGCGAACGGATCCGTTCACCGCCGGGACCACGCTGCAGAATCCGCCGGACTCCGGCCGGGCCGACTTCAGCAGATCCTTCAACGAACCGGCCGCGGTGCCGGCTCGCCAGCCTTCGGTCGGGAATTCGCCGAGCACGCGGGTGCGCCGGGAATCCCCGAGTCCGACATGGGTGTGGGTGTTGCCGACGTCGAGCAGGAGCATCATGGGAGACCTCACTTCGCGAGCGACACGTCGCCGCCGATGATGTGTTCCAGGCGGCCGTGTTCGGTGCGGACGAGCAGGGCGCCATCCTCGTCCAGGGCTTCGGCGCGGCCGGTGACCACGCGGTCCGCCACCCGGATGGTGACGCGTTGGCCGAGCGTGGTGCAGCGGCGCATCCATTCGTCGCCGATCTCGTGGAAGTCGCCGGCCCGCAGCCTTGCGTAGACGGCGTCGAGTTCCTGGAGCAGGGCGGTGGCGAGGGAAGGGCGGTCGATGGGATGCCCGGCTTCGGCCTGGAGGGAGGTGGCGATCGGCCGCAATTCCTCCGGGAACTCCTCGGCGAGGATGTTCACGTCGATGCCGATTCCGAGGATTACATGCTTGATGTGGTCCAGTTCGGCCCCGAGTTCGAGCAGGATGCCGGCGCATTTCCGCGTGCCGAAGACGATGTCATTGGGCCACTTGATGCCGGGCTGGAGGCCGGTGTTCTTCTCGATGGCCCGGGCGACGGCGACGGCGGTGGAAACGGTGAGCTGGGTGGCTGCGGCCGGGGCGAGGTTCGGGCGGAGCAGCACCGAGAGCCAGAGGCCCTTGCCGGCGGGCGAGGACCAACGGCGTCCGAGACGTCCCCGGCCCTTGGTCTGGGATTCCGCGAACACGGCGATGCCCTCGGCGACGAGGTCGCGGGCGAGCTTCTCGACGATGTCGTTGGTGGAGGAGGTCTCGTTGAAGACCTGGATGTCGCGGCCGATGACCTTGATCGGTCCGAGGCGGGCGAGCAGGTCGTCGGCATGGAGCCGGTCGGGCGAGCCGTGGAGGCGATAGCCGTGGTGTGGGCTGGCCTCGATGTCGTATCCGGCGCGGCGGAGCTCCTCGATCCGGGCCCACACCGCAGCGCGGGAGACGCCGAGGGACTTGGCCAGCGCGGCGCCGGAAACACCGGCTTCACCGGCGCCGCGGAGGGAACGGAGGATCTGGGCGTCGGGATTCATTTCAGGGCAGGAAGTCGAGTCCGAGGTCGACGGCCTTGGCCGAGTGGGTGACCGCTCCCACCGAGATGAAGTCGACGCCGGTTTCAGCGGCCGCCCGGACCGTGGCGAGCGTGATTCCCCCGCTGGCTTCGGTTTGGCTCCGGCCGGCGATGCGACGGATCGATTCCCGCAGAACTTCCGGCGACATGTTGTCCAGGAGGATGATGTCCGCGCCGGCCGCGGCGGCCAATTCCGCCTGGTCGGGCGTGTCGGCCTCGACCTCGACCCGGAGCGAGGGATAGAGGGACCGGGCGCGGCGCACAGCGGCGGTGATCGGGTCCGGCGATTCGCCTGCAAGCGCGGCGAGGTGGTTGTCCTTGATGAGGATCAGGTCGTGGAGACCGAAACGGTGGTTGGTGCCGCCGCCGCAGGCGACCGCGTACTTCTCGAACTTCCGCCAGCCCGGGGTCGTCTTCCGGGTGTCGAGGATCCGGGTGCGGGTTCCCTCGACGGCAGCGACGTAGGCCGCGGTCGCGGTGGCGACTCCCGACAGCCGCTGGACGTAGTTCAGCGCCACCCGCTCGGCCGAGAGCAGGGCTCGGGACGGTCCTGAGACCTCCAGCACGGGCTGGCCTGGTCCGAGGCGATCGCCGTCCTGGGCGAAACGGCGCAGGGTCACGTCGGGCGACAGTTCGCGGAAGGCGGTCTCGGCGAATTCGATCCCCGCGAGGTTCAGCGGTTCCCGCGCGTTCATCCGAGCCCGGGAGCGGGCTTCCGGCGGGATGCATGCAAGGGTGGTCGCATCCCCGGAG
>CAIYXO010000413.1 GCA_903930165.1 uncultured Verrucomicrobiota bacterium
CCACCCTCGCCTTCGCCGCCACGCCCAACGCGGAGGCCGTCCTCTTGGCCGGATCGGACGGACAGGCGGTCCGATGGTTCCCCGGAGACGCAGAACCGGAGACGCCATTCCCCGTCGGAAGCCCGAAGGCGTTGGCCGTCGCCGCCGTGGACCGGGAACGGTTCCTGGTCCTGACACGGGAAGGGATGTTCCGCGTCGAGCCGAGACGGCCCTGGAGGCTCTGGAGGACGCTGGGCGCCTCGACCAACGGGGCCGACCGCCCCTTCGCGGACCGGATCAACGCCCTCGCCTTCAGCCCCGACGGCCGCCTCCTCGCCACCGGCGGCGGCGAGCCGTCGCGCTCGGGCGAACTGAAGCTGTGGGACGCCGCGGAAGGCCGCCTCGTCCGCGACCTCGGCGCCGTCCACAGCGACACCGTCACCGCGATCGCGTTCTCGCCGCGCGGCGACCGCCTGCTCACCGGCGGCGCCGACCGCTTCGCCCGGATCACGCCGGTGGAAGGAGACGGACCCCGGTTCGCGCTGGAGGGCCACACGCACCATGTCCTCGCCGTCGCCTGGGATCCGGACGCGGGCACCGCCGCCTCGGGGGGCGCCGACGGCGTCGTGAAGCTCTGGAACACCGCCACGGGGGAACGCCGGAAGAACATCGAGGGCTTCGGCAAGGAGGTCACCGGCCTGCTCGCGGCCGGGGCGACCCGCCAGTTCGTCGCGATCGGCGGGGACGGACGCGGACGCGTCTTCCGCACGGACGGCGAGAAGGTGCGCGACCTCGCCGCGGTCCCGGAATACCTTCAGGCGCTCGCCGTCGCCCGGGACGGCCTCCGCGCCGCGGCCGCCGACGACCGCGGCGTGCTCTCCGTCTGGAACCTGTCGAGCGGCGAGGTCCGCCGCGACGCCGACACGAAGGGCGGGCCCGCCGGGCTTTGACCGGCCCGGACGGATCGCCATCCTCGAACGCAACCCATGTTCCTCGCCGATCTCACCTCCCCCCGGTTCGCGGCGCTCTCGCGGGACATCCCCGTGGTGTTCCCGATCGCCGCCGTCGAGCAGCACGGCCCGCATCTCCCCGTCTCCACCGACAGCGACCTGCTCGGCGAGATCGTCCGCCGCGCGGAACCCCGGCTCGGCGACCGGGTCGTGTTCGCGCCGCTCACCTGGGCCGGGAACTCCGACCACCACCTCGACTTCGCCGGGACGCTCTCCGTTCCGCCGCGCACCTACCTCGACCTTCTCTCCGGACTCGCGGAGAACGTCCTCCACCACGGGTTCCGCCGCGTCGTCTTCCTCAACGGCCACGGAGGGAACGACGTCCCGGGACGCCAGGCGGTCTTCGAGCTGCGCCAGCGTCACCGCCGGCGCGACGACCTGCTCCTGTTGTTCGCGACCTACTGGAACCTCGCCGACGCCGCGGCGGAGCCGGGCCTGGTCCAGCGGGAGATGGGACACGCCTGCGAATGGGAAACCTCGATGATGCTGCGGATCGACGCTCGCCGGGTGGGCGACTTCGCCACGCTGTCGCCCGTGGAACAGGCCCCGCCGTTCCATCCCGGCTTCCGCGCCTGGACGACCCGCGAGCGCTCGCCTTCCGGCTACATCGGACGCCCGGACGCCGCCTCCGCCGAAAAGGGCGAGCGCCTGCTGCAACGCTTCGCCGACGGAGCCGTCGACTACCTCGAACGCGCCGCGCGCTGGGACGGAAGCTCGTGGACGGAGTGACGGGTTGGGGTGTTGAAAGGTTGAAAGG
>CAIYXO010000414.1 GCA_903930165.1 uncultured Verrucomicrobiota bacterium
CTGCGGAGCTGGCCCGCCTCCCGGCGTGAGGCCCTTCTCCGTCATGGCGCCGTCCTTCAGAGAAGCCGTGAACGGTCTCTGGTACCGCTGTCCGAGGCGTTCCTGGAGTTCGAGGCCTTGAAACAGGAGTTCCCGGACCGGGCCGAAGCCGAACTCGCTTCGGTCACCGATGCGGAGCTTCGGAAGCAGGAGTCCGAACACCTGGGAGAGATCCTCGAACTGCTCTTCGCGCATTTGGCGCCGGAAGAACACCTTACCTTGAGCTCCCTGAAGGAGGCTCTCGAACTCTCGGACGAGGACGATTGCCGCCGGCTCTCGGTACTGCTCGAACCCTACTGCCGCTTCGGCCCCCACGGGGCGTTGTTCGACGGCGCGACCAACATCGCCCAAGACGCCCAGGTCCTGCATTTCGAGTTGGGCCTGATCCCGGAGGCGTCCCGGGAGCTGGAAGCGATCGTCGGCTTCATCGCCATCAACCGGATCCGCGACCGCTGTCTGTCGATGCCCAAGGCGCTGCGCAAGCGGGTGGTCATCGACGAGGTGTCCCGGTTTCTGGCCGTACCCGGTGGCGAGGCCATCCTAAGAGAGCTTTTTGAAGGTTTTAGGAAATACACGACCGAGGTCATCATCATCGGCCAGCAATACGCCCGCATTGCCGATTCGCCGATCCGCTCGGCCATCGTCGGCAACACACGCTCCTGGATCATCGGAAACACGGGAGATCCCAAGGATATCGCCCGGCTCGCCGAAGACCTCGGCCTGTCTCCGGTGGTTCAGGAAGCCATTGGCCGCTTCGCGCGTCCGGACCAGATAGCCGGCACGAAGTTCTCGGAATTTCTCTACCTCCACTGCAACTCCCCACGGCCCGTGTGCGGGATCGTTCGTTATCACCTGCTTCCCACCGAACTCCCCAAAGACCGCCCATGAAAACGCCCTGCCTGATTGCCGCCTCCGGCCTGTTGCTTGCCGGTTGCACGAGTCTGGAACGTCCCGCCACCGACATGGCCCTCGGAGCCGGCGGGGGATTGCTCGCCCACGAACTGAGTGGCGGTGATCCGGCACTCACCGCCGTCGGCGCCGTCGGAGGCATCGCCTTGGGTGAGGGCATCCACACCTTGCGCACCCGGCAACAGCAGAAGGCCTTTGGCGAGGGCTACACCCGGGGCCGCGCCGACGGCATCAAGTCGATCTACTGGGACCTCGTCGAACAGCAGCGGAACCCCATGGCCCAATCCAAATCCGAATCCAAATCCCAACCGACCCGCCCATGAGAACCCTTCGCACCGTCGCCCTGCTCGCCCTCCTGACGCCCTTCCCTGGACTCCTCGCCCAGGGCATTCCCGTCATCGACTCCGCCTCGGTGGCCCAAGCCATCCAGGCGGTGTTCCTCGCCACCCAACAGCTCGACCACGCCAAGGCGGAGCTGGAACGGCTCGGCGATCCCCGACTCATCAAGACCCCGTCCGCCAACCAGCTGCTCCAGAGCCTGACCCAGCTCGGAGTCGGTCGGACCCTTGCCGAGATCCAGTCGGCGGCGACCGGAACCAATGGAACGCGCTTCAACGCCGAAGGCCTCTACAGGAGCCCGACCGAAACGCTCCAGACGGCGGGGGGCGCCATCATCCCCCGGGCAGTGCAGGAGTACCGGAAGTTCGATGCCGTCGCGCAGGCCGCCCAGGTGCTGGACCAGGTGCTGGCCGACACCGAACGGCGCCGCCAGGACTTGAGGAAGCAGATCCAGCGCGCGACCCGGGACCTCCAGGGTGCCGCCACCATCGCGGAGATCCAGAAGCTCGATGGTTTGCTCAATGCCTTGAACGCCGAGCTGGGCTCGGTGGATCGGGAACGGGACACCGCCTTGGGGCGCTTGGTCGCCCAGCAGATCTACAACCAGACAGACGCCGATCGCCAGAAGCTGGCCCGGCGGGAGGAAACCGAAGCCGGTGTTCGTCAGGCGACTGAGAGCCTCGGGCACAGCCTCAAGGTGGACACCTCCACGGTCCGAATCCCCAGCCGCCCTGCCCGATGACACCCTTCGAGCTCGCCTTCCCCGGGTTCGTCGATGCCTGCGCCGAACTGCAGGCCGACCTGCTGCCCTTTGCCGTGATCCTCCTGGTGGTCGGCACGATCTTCGGCATCGCCGACACCCGGGGAGAGCCCTCCGAACTCATCAAGGTCTACGTCCGGGTGTTTCTCATCCTC
>CAIYXO010000415.1 GCA_903930165.1 uncultured Verrucomicrobiota bacterium
ATTCTGGGTCCTGGTGGGCTCGCGCATCTTCGCCGGGGCCTGTGGGGCGAACCTCGGGGTGGCGTCCGCCTACATCGCCGACGTCACCACGCCGGAGAAGCGCTCCAAGGGAATGGGCATGATCGGCATGGCGTTCGGACTGGGCTTCATCCTCGGCCCGGTCATCGGCTCGTTCGCGTTCTCCCGCTTCGGCCTCTCCGGTCCCGGATGGGTCGCGTCCGCGATTTGCGCGTCCAACTTCCTGCTCGCCTGTTTCGTCCTCAAGGAAAGCCGAGTCCCGGGCTCCGCCACCGCCCCCAGACGGCCGCGGTGGCAACAGGTCCTCCATGTCCTCTCCCTTCCCGGGGTCGGATTCCTGGTCGGCATCTACTTCCTGGCCACGTTCGCCTTCACCTCCTTCGAGACGACGCTCCCGCTGCTCCTCGACCTGCGCCTGCACCTGGACGAACAGCATGTCGGCTACGTCTTCGCCTACTGCGGCCTCATGGGGGCGCTGGTGCAGGGCGGGGGAATCGGCCGCCTCGTGAAGTCGTTCGGTGAAAAACGCCTCATCGGCGGCAGCCTCGTGGTCGTGGCGGTGAGCCTCGCCCTCATCCCCTTCGCCGGATCGCTGATGTCGATGCTCGCGGTGCTGGCCCTGTTCGCGATCGGTTCCGGCGTCAACCGCGCGCCGACCATGGGGCTGATCTCGCAGTGGAGTCCCGCGGAGGAGCAGGGGGCCACCCTCGGCGTCGCCCAGAGCGCCGGCACCCTCGCACGGGTCCTCGGACCGGTCTTCGCCACGTCCCTCTACAAGGTCAGCGTCCCCGCCCCGTACCTCTTCTGCGCCGCCGTGGCCCTCGTCGCGGGAATCCTTGCGGCCCGCCGTCTCATGGGTTCGTCTTCCGGCAAGCCCGCATGATCCATCCGTCCTTCCGCCTGCTTCTCGCCTTCCCGGCCCTGCTGCTGTCCGCCCAAGCGGGGAATTGGCCCCAGTTCCGCGGTCCTTCCGGCGACGGCCTTGCCCCGGACGCCAATCCACCCCTCGAATGGGCGGAGACCCGGAATGTCGCCTGGAAGACTCCCATCCACGACAAGGGCTGGTCCTCGCCGGTGGTCTGGGGCGACACGCTGTGGCTCACGACGGCGACCGAGGACGGCCGTCGCCTGTTCGTCATCGCCGTCGACCGCGTGACCGGCAAGGTCGTCCACGACCTGGCGCTCTTCGAGGCCAACCAGTCCGAGGTCTGGAAGCGCTACAACAGCTACGCCTCGCCGACGCCGGTGGTCGAGGAGGGGCGCGTGTACGTCTCCTTCGGCGAGGCCGCCACCGCCTGCCTCGATTCCAAGTCCGGCAAGGTCCTGTGGGAACGGCGTGACCTGCACTGCAACCACTACCGCGGCGCGGGCTCGTCGCCGGTGATCCACGGAAACCTGCTGTTCCTCAACTTCGACGGCGCGGACGCGCAGTTCGTGGTGGCCTTGGACAAGGACACCGGCAAGACGGTCTGGAAGCGGGACCGTTCGCTCGACTACAAGGATCTCGGCCCCGACGGCAAACCCGAGGCCGAAGGGGACTTCCGGAAGGCGTTTGCGACCGTCCAGGTCGGAGTCATCGACGGCGTCGAGCACC
>CAIYXO010000416.1 GCA_903930165.1 uncultured Verrucomicrobiota bacterium
CGCCGAGGCCTTCCAGATCCACGACGCCTGCAAGCGCACCGGGAAGCTGCTTCAGGTCGGTTCCCAGGGCTGCTCGGACCGCAAGTGGCACAAGGCCGCCGAATGGATCCGCGCCGGCAAGATCGGCCCGATCGTGATGAGCCAGGGCAGCTACATGCGCAACAACCCGCATGGCGAGTGGAACTACACCATCGCCCCGTGGGCCAAACCCGACGACATCAACTGGAAGATGTGGATGGGCGAGCAGATCAAGACCGGCGAGGGCTTCAATCCCGACCACTACTTCCGCTGGCGCAAGTACTACCCGTACTGCTCGGGCCTGTTGGGCGACCTGTTCCCCCACAAGCTCCACCCGAACATGCACGCCACCGGCAACCCCGAGTTCCCGGTCCGCGTCGCCGCCGTCGGCAGCAAGGCCTTCAAGACCGACCTCAACCAGGAGGGCCGCAAGCCGGAGCAGGCGACCAAGTACGTCCGTGACGTGGAGGAGATCATCCAGCTGATCGCCGAGTTCCCGAGCGGCTACGTGATGCACATCACCTCCAGCACGGTGAACGAGGTTGGTTCGTCGGAGATGATCCGCGGCCACAAGGCCACCCTCACCATGGGCGGCAACAAGGTGCAGCTGAACCCCGAGCGCCCGTTCGCCGAGGACATCGAGCCGCAGACCAGCGAGGCGTTCCCCGGCGAGAGCGTCGCGGCCCACCACAAGAACTTCTACGAGTCGATCCGCGCCAACAAGCAGCCCAACGCCGGCATCGACCTCGCCACCAAGGTCCAGACCGTCATCTCGCTCGCCGAGATGTCCGACCGCCTCGGAGTCATGTGCTACTTCGACGCGAAGACCCGCAAGGTCACCGACAAGGGCGGACGCGACCTCAAGCCGCTCACCTACGGCTGGGACAAGAACTCCTGACCCGAAGTCCCCTTCCCTCAAGGGCCGCGGCGTTCACCGCCGCGGCCTTTTCGTTTCAGGATTCCGGCGGACGAACGAATCGGGGACCCCGAGGAAACCGCAGCCTCGGTTCCGGTCCCCTTCCGTGAAATCCGTGTCCCGCCTCCGCGTGCCGATTCCTGAACGGGGACGAATCAGGACTCCTGGAGAACCTCGCCGAACACGCAGACCTCGTTCTTGTTGGCGCAGAGGTGCAGCAGGTGGAACCGGGCGGTTAGCGGCGGCAATTCGCGCTTCAGCCGGTCCAGGACCGCGTACTCGCCGTCTCCCTTGAACTTGATCGTCACCACGAATCCGCGGCATCTCCGTTCGCGGACCCATTCGAGCACGAGGTCGATGCTCCGGTCCGGCGCCGCGATCACGTCGCACAGCAGCCAGTCCACCGTCGCCGACGGCACGAAACGGAAAGCGTCGCCCTGGACGAACTCAACCCTCGGATTCCGCATCAGGTCGTCGCGCAGCGGCGAACGGTCCACCGCGATCACCCGGGCGCCACGCATCGCCGGCACATAGGTCCAGGAACCCGGCGAAGCACCGAGGTCCACACAGCTCTCCCCGGAGCCGATCCGCCGGCCCAGCCGCTCCTCCGATTCCACGAGCTTCGCGAAGGCACGGCTCGGAGCGGCCTTGTCCACGGCCACCGGCACCTCGCCCCGCGGAAACGGCCACACCCACCCGTAGGATGCCGACGGTCCGGGCGCGGGAAGAATCGAGACGAATCCGGAATCCGGGGAGGTCAGGAGCAGCTGGACGAAGGATTCGTCGGACGAAAAGGGAGACGTGTCGGGCACGTCCATGGGCGTCGTCGAACCGGCTTCGGGACGGCGCCCGACCAGGCCGCGCAGCAACGAGCGCCGGCGCTTCCGCAGCTGCTCCACCACCGCCTCCCGGATCAGCTCGCACCGGTGCGCGCCGGCGTCCGATCCGGCGACGCCGTAGCGGGCGACGACATGGAGCCTCCAGGGCCCCTCCAACGGGATCTCCCCGATGAGCCGCGTCGCCAAGGTCTCCGCCGCGCCCCGGATCGAAGGCACCGGAATGGGCGTCGCCCGCGGAAGACACTGCCGGCCAAAAACGACCGGCCCACGGAAATCGTCAGGAAGGCCCTTGGCCGCGAGGAGCCCTTCACCGACCGGCTCCAGGTGAACCGTGGGGCAACTTCTGGACAGTTCCTCTCCCAGGAACCGCTCCATGCCCGGGGCGCTCAGAAACAGATGCATTGCAGTGATCGGATCCCGCAGAAGTTCGCCGCCGTTCCCGCACGGGTTGGTGCGGGGTCATGTGGCCTGTGCGGATCGACCGTCGTGCCGGATCCACTGCCCGACACGACGGCCCTCTCCATCCGCCCAACCCACGCGGAACACTTCGGACTACTTCGTCCGCAGGTACGCGTGGATGTCCGCCAGGTCCTGCGGCTGCACCCCGAGCTGGTCGGCGCTCATCATCAGCGAACGCCCCAGCCCACCCCGCGAGGCGATGCGGTTCCTCGGAACGGTCTGGATCACGCCCGCGGCGCTTTGGATGACCACCGGATCGCCGTCGCTGATGACGATGCCGTGGATCTCCACCTCGTCCTTCAGCTTCAACACGGTGCCGTTGAACCCGTGGGCGATGTCCGCCGAGGGATTGATCACGGAGTTGAAGAACACCTCGGCGGTTTGGCGCCGGGTCCACCCCGAGAGGTTCGGGGCATACTCGACACCTTCGTCCCCGGCGCGATGGCAGCTGGTGCAGAACGCCGAGAACCGTTCCTTGCCGCGCTGGACGTTTCCGTTCAGCCGGGCGACTTCGGCGGCGGTGTATTTGGCCGGTTCCGCGGCGGGAATGGTCGCGGAGATCAGCTCGACGGATTCCGGGTCGTAGAGCTTCCGGGCCTTCAGTTCCGGTCCGAGGCCGTGGGCCTTCCAGACGTTGTCCTTGCGGTTGATCAGCCACCACATGGCGTCCGCCTTCACGGCGCCGTCGGCCGACGCCGCGATCTCCACCATGGCCTTCGCGGCGCCGGCGGACTCGTTGTAGCCGATGGCGGTCAGCGCATCGCGCCGGTCGCGCAGCTCCAGCGAGGCGGCGAGGGCGCGCTTCTGGAAGTCACCCACCGACTGCGCCGGATGCAGGCGCCACGCGATCGAGGCGAAGCCGGGTCCCCACTTCAGCGGATCCGGATCGTTGAGCACCGGCTTCACGAGGTCGTACACCGCGGACTCCTTGCCGGCCGCGGCGGCGCCCCAGGCCTCGAGAAGCGTGCGGTCCGATCCGTCGATGGTGCGGGCCACCGCGAGCAACACCTCACGGCTCTGCTCCAACGGCAGGTCACGCATCGCCAGGACGGCCTCGCGACGCACTCCGGCGGACGGATCCGAAGCCAGCTTCAAGGCCGCCGCGCGCAGAAACTCCGGTGTACCCGGCAGCTTCTCCGGCCTGCGGCCGCCGGCCACGGTTCCCTGCTCCGCCACGCGCCGCAGCGCCCGGAAGGCCACGATGCGCGTCTGCGCGTCCGGCGAATCCAGCAGCGCCGCCGTCTCACGCGCTCCCTTGCCGCCGTCCCGCGCCAACAGCCACACCGCCCGTGCCCGGACATACGGGTTCTCGTCTTTCAACAGCCTCACCAGGGACTTCGTCGCCTTGGCCCCCTGCTGAGCCAACGCCGCCTGCGCGGCGCCACGCACGTTGACCGCCGGGCTCCGCAGGCCGGCGATGGCACCGTCGATGCCGGCGTAGTCGACCTTCGGGACCTTCGGCTTGAAGCCCTTCGGAGCGATCCGGTAAATCGAACCCGAGGTGGTGTCGTCCCAGTCCGCATGCCCGCCGACCCGCGCGTCGAACCAGTCGGTCACATAGACCGCACCGTCCGGTCCCACCGAGACGTCGCTCGGCCGGAACATCGTCTTCATGTCCTTCTTCTCGTTGCGGCCACCCTGGAAGTCGGTCCCGGCGAACTGCCCTTCGGGATTGGTGGTGAGGAAGTCGAACCGCTCGAGACGGAACCCGGCGCCCTCGGGCTTCGGCAGGTAGCCGAACACGACGTTGCGGCCCGGCTCGCAGCTCAGCAGCAGGCCGCGGTACTTCGCTCCGAGCGCGCCGTCCTCGTAGAACGCGATGCCGGTCGGCGATCCGCCGCCGTACACGTCGCCCGGAGGCATCGAGCCCGGATCCTCCTGCCGCCACTCCGCCACCGGCACCGACTGGCCCGGACGCCGGTCCGCGTTCCAGGAACGCTTGCCGTCGAAGGAGGAGAATCCCGCGTTCCCGTACTCCAGCAGGAACGCCGTGCGACACGCCGGGGGATCGTCGTTGTCGTTCTGGAACACGTCGCCGAACGAACTCACCGTCTGCTCGTAGCTGTTCCGGAAGTTGTGGCCGATGATCCGGACCCGGGTCCCGTCGGGATTCATCCGCGCCGCGAATCCGCCCACCCACACATGGCCGTCGTCGCTCGACTGGCCCGCAATCTCCGTCGGACGCCAACCCAGGTCGCCCTTGCCGCCGCCGTAGGTGGGATCGTAGGAGCTGCCCACGCGGAACGTCTTCCCCGACCGGTCGGTGAACAACGCCCCGCAGTTGCCCGCGTTCCAGTACCATTGGCCGTCAGGCCCCACCGAGACGCTGTGGACGGTGTGGTCGTGAACCCGACCGTTGAAGCCCGTCAACAGGACCTCCTTCTTGTCCACCGCCGGATCGAACTTCCGGTCCCGGTTCACGTCGGTGTACACGATGATGTCCGGCGCCATCGACACCACCACCCGGTTGTCGATCACCGCGATGCCCATCGGCGCGCGCAGGCCGGGTTCCTGGACGAAGACGTCGCTCCGGTCCGCCCGACCGTCGCCGTCGGTGTCCTCGAGGATCACGATGCGGTCGCCGGCGGGCTGGCGGTTGTAGTGGCCGCGGTAGTTGACGCCCTCGGCGACCCAGACCCGGCCGTCCTGGTCGAAGTCGAGGTTCGTCGGGTTCCTCAGCTGTGGGGTCGCGGCCCACAGGGTGACCTCCAGGTTGGGGTCGGACAGGTGGAAGAGGTCCTGCGGCACGGAGTTGTCCGCGGCTCCCAGACGGAAGGCGAGGGCCAACGCGAGGGCGATTCGATAGGCGGGCTTCATGGAGTCTCCGCGCAGCATGGGAGGTCTCCGGGGAAGTTTCCAGAGTTGAGACGTGGGTCGCGCCAGCGTCGGCCGATCCTCGACCCGGCATCGCGAACCGCGGATCAGGAACCGCCGGCGAACTGCGGATGCGCAGCCAGGTCGGCGGCCGATTCCGGCGAGAGGTGCGCCTGCCGATAGGCGGGGAGCAAGAGCGGCTCGGCGCTGGTCGAACGCGACGCACGCCCCAGCCAGACCGCATCCAACGGGCGACCCACCAGTTCCTGGACGTTGGCGGCCAGCGTCGTCTCCTCCTTCTCGCCGGTGGCCTCTCCCGCTCCGACCCAGAACCCGGCCCGAAGCAGCGTCACACGCAGCAACGTGGCCCTCGAATAGGTGGCCAACGCGCACGGCCGCGCCGGATCCAGCCGCCCATGGATCGCGCGGAAGAGCGGAAGCGTCCACATGGCCGCGTTCCTCGCCGGGGAATAGGCGTCGTAGAAGATCGCATCCGGAGCCGGAAGGACCACGGTCCCGGTCACGAAGGAGGGGAAGTCCGCGACGTGCACCTCCCACGTGACCTCGAGTTCCCCATGCCGGAACTTCACGAAGCCCCGCTCGGCGAGCGCCTCGTATTCGGATTCGAATCCCACCGGATATCCCAGCTCGACGGCATGTTCCCGGGCGAAGCGGAGCGGGGCGAGGGTGTGGTCGAAGCTCACCACGTGCAGGTTTCCCCGGACGGACCCCAGATGCCGCAAGGCGGTGGCGACGTTCGCCGCGCTTCCCAGCCCGACATCCCAAAGCACGAAACCCCGCCCGGCGGCGGCGGCCGCTTCGACCCGTTCCACGAGCCGGAGCTGCCGGATGTACAACGCCTCGGCCTCGGCCACCGGGCCGATGACCGGATGGAATGTCTCGCCTTCCGCGACCGAGCGGATGCTGCGTGTTCCGTTGGCGAGCTCGACCAGTTCGTAGGCCGGCGCAGAAGGGGTGGAGGCGTTCATGCCTGTCCGTCCGGATCCGCCGACTCCGTACCGCCCGCCACACGCCCGGTGTCCGTGCAGATCCCGCGCCGGGAGGCCGCGACGAACTCGATCACCTCAAGGCAGGCCGGCGTGCCGAAACGGGCCCGGGCCGA
Organism: uncultured Verrucomicrobiota bacterium; assembly: GCA_903930165.1. Taxonomy (GTDB): domain Bacteria; phylum Verrucomicrobiota; class Verrucomicrobiia; order Limisphaerales; family UBA9464; genus SXXZ01. The sequence continues at coordinate 6,170 of CAIYXO010000416.1, forward strand.
CTCGAGGAGCCCACTTCGGCGGCCTGGGCTGCGGAAGAGATGGTGGTAGAGACGGCGGAGCGCGAGACGTTCGGCGGCGTCGATTCCGGCGCGGCGCAGTCCCACGACGTTGAGACCGCACATCCCGTTGTCGCCCCGGGCGACCGCGAACGGGGGAAGGTCCTTCGAGATCGCCGAACCGCCCTGCATCATCGCCAGACGGCCGATCCGGCAGAACTGGTGGACCAGGCAGTTGCCCGAGATGAAGGCCCGGTCCGCCAGGGTGACATGCCCCGCGAGCAGGGCCCCGTTGGCGAGGATGTTGTGGTCCCCGATGTGGCAGTTGTGGCCGACATGCGAGCCGGCCATGAAGAAGTTCCCGCTCCCGACCACGGTGTCCTCGTCGATGCGGTTCGAGCGATGGACGGTCACGTGCTCGCGGAAGACGTTGTCGTCGCCGATCCGCAGCCGCGTCGGCTGGCCGGCGTACTTGAAGTCCTGCGGGGCGTCGCCGATCACCGCACCGGCATGGATCCGGTTCCGTGCGCCGAGGACGGTGTGGCCGGTGACGTGGGCCCCGGGACCGACCCCGCATCCGGGTCCGAGCACCACCTCGGCGTCGATGACGGCATGGGGGCCGACGGTGCAGCCGTCGCCGAGGACCGCCGTGGACGCGACCACGGCCGTGGGATGGATCTGTGAGGGCATCGTGCTGTCGAAAACCGTGCGGACCGGACCCGGGCTCAGAGCAGCACCCCGACGACGCAGGCCGTGAGGTAGCAGGCCATCAAGCCGCCGAACATCGCCTTCAGTCCGATCCGGGCGAGGTCGCCGCGACGGGAAGGCACCAGCGCGCCGATGCCGCCGATCTGGATGGCCACGCTCCCGAAGTTGGCGAAGCCGCACAGCGCGTAGGTGGCCAAGACGTAGCTGCGTTCGTCGAGGGCCGCCTTCTGCTTCGCCAACGAGATGTAGCCGATGAACTCGGTGAGGACGACGCGTTCGCCGAGGATCTGTCCGATGGCGAGGCAGTCCTTCACGGGCACGCCCATGGCGAAGGCGAACGGCGCGTTCACGTAGCCGAGAAGCGTCTGCAGGGGCGTCTCGGTCTGCCAACCGACATGGCCCACGCCCCAGCCGATGAGCCAGTTCGCGGCCGCCACGAAGGAGGTGAAGGCGAGCAACATGGCGACCACGTTGATCGAAAGCTTGATCCCGTCGCCGGCGCCGACGCACAGGGCGTCGATGCCGTTGATCGTCTCCCGCTCGATCTCCGCCGTGGTGCCGCCGGCGGTCTCGCTGACCTCCGTCTCCGGGAGCATCACCTTCGAGATCATCAGCGCCGCCGGCGCGCTCATCACGCTGGCGGTCAGCAGGTGGCCCGCGTCGATCTTCAGCACCCCGGAATACACCGCCATGACACCACCGGCGATGGTGGCGAAGCCTCCGACCATCATGCACATCAGCTCCGACCGGGTCATCTTGGCGAGGTAGGGCTTGATCACGAGGGGGGCCTCGGTCTGGCCCATGAAGATGTTCGCCGCGGCGGCGAGGGTCTCGGATCCGCTGGTGCCCATCAGCCGACGCATGCACCAGGCCATCGCCCGCACCACCTTCTGCAGGAGACCGTAGTGGTACAGGAAGGAGGAGACAGCGCTGATCAGGACGATGGTGCCGGTGATGACGATCGCGAGGATGAAGCCGTTGCCTTCGCCGAGGCCCTTGACCAGCACCTCCTCCTTCGCGAAGGGCCCGAAGACGAGCTGGTTGCCCTCGTTGGCGAAGCCGATGAAGCGGTTCACCGCGGCCTGGCAGGCGTTGAAGATCCTCGCGCCGACGGAGGTGTGCAGGATGAACCAGCCGAAGAAGAACTGGAGTCCGATTCCCCAGGCCACCGTTCGCCAAGGGAAGCGGCGACGGTGTTCTGAAACGGACCAGGCCACGGCCAGGATGGCGAGGATTCCGAGGAAACTGACCAGGTTGAGCATCCGAGAAGGGACGTTGGCCCCTCGGCAACCCTGCGACAAGCCGCCATTCCAAGCGGCCTGGACCACTTTCGCGAAACATCGGATTCGCGACGATTCAACGGAAGCG
>CAIYXO010000417.1 GCA_903930165.1 uncultured Verrucomicrobiota bacterium
GCCTGCCATGCCCCGGAGACCGCTCCGGCTGAGGGGTCGCCCGACGCCCTGAAGCGGGCGCAGGCCGAGGCGGTTCCCTTGGGCGACCTCGCTCGGAAGTACCACGCCGGCGACCTCGCCCGGTTCCTTGTCGATCCGACGGCCCATCGCCCCGGTGGCCGGATGCCGGCCCTCAACCTCTCCGCCTCCGAGGCCGAGGATCTCGCGATCTACCTCGTCCGCGACCAGTTGGCCGCCCTCGACTCCGCCGACCGTGGACCCAAGCGGACTTCCGGTCTCAAGTACGAGCTGTTCGAAGGGGACGGCTCGCGGCTCGACGACTTCCTCAAGGGCAACCCCAAGTCGACCGGGGTGGCCGCCAGCCCGGACATCGGCATGCCCCACCCCGGGAACAACTGGGCGGTCCGGTACAGCGGCTTCCTGGAGATCGCCGAGGAGGGCGACCACCGCTTCTGGATCCGTTCCGACGACGGCTCCCGCGTGGTCATCGACGGCAAGCCGGTGGTGGACAACGACGGCGTCCACCCGGCCGCCGAGAAGTCGGGGAAGATCGCGTTGAAGCCCGGCCTGCACTCCATCGAGGTCTCCTTCTTCCAGGGCGGCGGCGAGACCGAGTTCTCCCTGCGTTGGGCCAGGCCCGGCCAGAAGCGGGAACCGATCCCGGCCCAGGTGCTGAGCCATGACGGTCGTCCGCTGCTGCCGGTCGGCGACACGGGCTTTGCCTACGACCCGGTCCAATTCGCCGAGGGACGCCGCCACTTCGCCGCCCTGAACTGCGTCGCCTGCCACGCGGTCACCGACCCGTCCGGACCATTGCCCGCCGCGAAGCCCGCCAAGCCCCTTGCGGAACTGGCCGGGAAATCGGACGCCGGATGCCTCGCCGACGCTCCGTCGGGAAGCGCGCCGCGGTTCGACCTCTCTCCCGCGCAACGCCAGGCGCTGCGGCGCACCCTCGCCCGGGTCGCGGACCTGTCGAAGCCCTTGGCCCCGGCGGACGACATCCGGCTCACGATGGCCCGTCTCAACTGCTATGCGTGCCACAGCCGCGACGGCGAAGGCGGTCCGGTGGCCACCGGACGGGCCGAATGGTTCACGGTCGTCGGCGAGGCGGACCTCGGCGACGAAGGTCGCATTCCGCCGCACCTCACCGGCGTCGGCGCCAAGCTCAAGGAATCCGCGCTCAAGGAGATCCTCGGCGGCGGAGCCAAGGTCCGTCCGTACATGGCCGCGCGCATGCCGGTCTTCGGCGCCGAATCGCTCCGGTTGGCCACCGTTTTCAAAAAGGTCGATCCCCGTCCGGACGCCCAGGCGGTTCCCACGTTCACCGCGACGGACGCCAAGTCGGGCTGGAAGCTGGTCGGGCGCGACGGCCTGGGCTGCGTTTCCTGCCACACCTTCACCACCTACGGTTCCCTCGGAATCCCCGCCCTTTCCCTCGACCGGATGGCTTCCCGTCTGGAATGGGACTGGTTCCGCCGCTACCTGCCCGATCCCGCGGCGCTGCGTCCCGGCACCCGCATGCCGACCTTCTGGCCCGAAGGCCAGGCCGTGAACAAGGCGGTGCTCGGAGGCAACACCGATGCCCAGATCCGGTCGCTCTACGCCTACCTCTCGGAGGGCGCCAAGGCGGAGATCCCCACCGGACTCATCCGCGGACGGAAGGAGCTGGTGGTGGACGACGAGGCGGTGATCTACCGGAACTTCATCGAAGGCGCCGGGGCCCGCGCCATCGGCGTCGGCTACCCGGGACACGCCAACCTCGCCTTCGACGCCCAGAACGTCCGCCTCGCGCTGATCTGGCAGGGACCGTTCATCGACATGGCGCGGCACAGCACCGACCGCGGCCAGGGCTATGAACCGCCCTTGGGCGACCACCGCATCGTCCTGCCCGACGGCCCCGCATTTGCCGTCCTCGCCTTGGCCGATGCTCCTTGGCCGGCCGCGGACGCCACCCCGTCACGCTTCCTCGGCTACAGTCTCGATTCCCGTCAGCAGCCCACCTTCCGATACCGGACGGGCGGGGTGGAGATCGAGGAGACCCCGATGCCCAAGCCCGGTCCGATCGACATGACCCTGGTGCGCACCTTCCGCTTCAACGGGAAGCCCTCGGGGCCGCTTTGGCTGCGGTTGGCCAAGGGGCCCATCCGAACCGCCGGCCCGTCGTTCACCCTGGAAAACGGCCTGCGGATCACGGTCCGCGGCGCCGAGGCCGTGGTGGCCGGCGACGAACTCCGCGTGCCTGTCGACACCTCCCGCGAACTCACGGTCGAGATGACCTGGTGACCCCGGAACCCACCCACTTAAAACCGCCATGAATCCTTCCAGCACCGTGAACCGCACCGGATCCGCCCTGCTCGCGCTGGCCGTCTCCTCGGCAACCCTCTTCGCCGCCACCAAGGCCGAGGAGGAGTCGCAGTACTATCCGATCACTCCGATCCCCATCCCCGAGGGCATCGTGCTCGAGGCCGGGGCCATCCAGGTGCTTCCCGATCGGCAGATCGCGGTGTCGACCCGCCTCGGCGAGATCTGGTTCGTCGCCGGCGCCTTCGAGTCCGATCCGTCCAAGGCCAAGTTCACGCGCTTCGCCTCCGGCCTGCATGAGGTGCTCGGGGTCACCACCCGCGGCGACGGCTGGATCTACGCCACCCAACGCGGCGAGGTGACACGCATCAAGGACTCCAACGGCGACGGCCGGGCGGACGTGTTCGAGACCGTCGCGGACGGCTGGGGGATCAACGGCGACTACCACGAGTACGCCTTCGGCTCGAAGTTCGACCGCGACGGCAACATCTGGGTGGCGCTGTGCCTCACAGGCTCCTTCACCAGCGAGAATCCCTACCGGGGATGGGCCTTGCGCGTGACGCCCGAGGGCAAGGTGATCCCCACCACCAGCGGTCTGCGTTCGCCGGGCGGCATCGCCACCAACCACCTCGGCGACATGTTCTACACCGACAACCAGGGCCCGTGGAACGGCACCTGTTGGCTGAAGCCGCTCAAGCCCGGGACGTTCGTCGGAAACCCCAGCGGCAACCGCTGGTACGAGAAGTCCTCCGACGTGATGGGGCCGCGTCCGAAGGATCCCGCCAGCAACAGCCGCATCCCGGTGGAGCGGGCCAAGATGCCCGAGTTCAACCCGCCGGCGATCGGCTTTCCCTACAACAAGATGGGGCAGAGCGCATCGGGGATCCTGAACGATTCCACCGCCGGCAAGTTCGGGCCGTTCGCCAACCAGCTCTTCGTGGGCGACCAGACCTGGAGCACCGTCATGCGGGTCTACCTGGAGAAGGTGAACGGCATCTACCAGGGCGCCTGCTTCCCGTTCCGCGAGGGCTTCGGCAGCGGCACGTTGAGCCTCGAGATGGACGCCAGCGGGGTCATGCTGGTCGGCGGCACGGATCGCGGATGGGGCGCCCGCGGCGGCAAGCCCTTCGCCCTCGAACGCCTCGCCTGGTCGGGCAAGACCCCGTTCGAGATCCACGAGATGCATGTGAAGCCGGACGGCTTCGAACTGACGTTCACCGAACCCGTGGACGCCGAGTCCGCCGGCAAGGTGGAGTCCTACCAGTTCCGGACCTTCACCTACATCTACCAGTCCAGCTACGGCTCGCCCGAGGTCGATGAAACCAAGCCGCCCATCGAGTCCGTGACCGTCTCCGCCGACCGCCGGAGCGTCCGCCTGAAGACGGCCCTGAACGTGGGGCACCTGCATGAGTTGAAGCCTGCCGGCGTCCGCTCGGCAAAGGGCACACCGCTGCTCCATCCGCTGGCCTACTACACCCTGAACGAGATCCCGAAGTAAGCCTGCTCGGCCTATTGATTGGGCCGGGGTCCGGCCGGATACCTGGGAGGAAGTCTGCCAAACCGGATTGAATGCCCAGCCTGGGCAAACGCCTAACGGCCCGGCATCGACTCGCAATCCGGATGTCGGTGGACGTTCCCCCATCATGCTCCCTGAATCCCCTGCTCCCACCGCTTCGGCCCATGCGCCGGCCTCGGGACGCCTTCTGTCCCTCGACGCCCTCCGCGGGTTCGACATGTTCTGGATCGTCGGCGCAGAGGAGTTGGTACGCGGTCTGCAAAAGTTCACCC
>CAIYXO010000418.1 GCA_903930165.1 uncultured Verrucomicrobiota bacterium
ACACGACCGACGGCACGTTCCCCGAGGGCGCCGGCGGCATCGGGCGCGGAACAACGAATGCGGTCGAACTCAACTGGAGCCACGACCAAGGCGACCAGGATCCGGGTAGCTGGTGGGGATCGGCGACGATTCCCAAGCCGTCAGCCGACTCCAAATTCATCTACAAGATCGGGGTTTACAGAACCCAGGTGGTGCGCGACCAGAACGGGAACATCACTGCTACGACTCCTTCCTGGTGGCCCGCAGATTACGGCTCGGTCGAATACAAAAAGAAGATGCTGACGACGTTCCGCGTGGCGGATTTCAACCCGGCGACGATCGTGCATTTCCCGCACAACGACTATGCGCGCGTGCCCGACAAGGACAAGCCATACGACCAGTGGGGCTGGGCGACGCAGACCGGGCTCTCCGAGGGATTCCACGTCATCCGCGCCCGCGCGTTCCTGAACCGCAACCCCGACACGCAGGCGACCCTCTACCAGACGTTCACCCAGACGTTCTACTACGACGCCGCGACGCCGGAGGGGACGATGGTTTATCCGGGCGACAACGGCAGCACGGTCGGCGGCTCGAGCTACGAGATGGTCGTCCGCACGGATCCGACGGTCGAGGAGGTCTGGTATCACATCGACGACTCGGAGCTCGGCAACAACGATGCCGTCACCGGGCAGCTCAACGGCAACGGCGCCGGCTTCGAGCCGTTCACCGACGCCAACCAGAACGGCCAGCATGATGCCGGCGAGGTCTTCATCGACATCGACGGCAGCGGCAACTACACGACCTCGCTATCGCAGGCGTGGGCCAAGGCCACCGAGGTCACCCCGAGCCTCGCCATCACGAGCCCCTACCAAAAAGAGTGGCGCTTCCGTTACAACAACGTTCCCGCCTCGGGCAATGCCACCATCACCTACCGCCTCCTCGAGGCCTCGTCCTCGCGCAACCTGACCCTGTCGGCCGCCGACGCGCATGTCACCGAGACCACCCGCACCGTCGAGACCCGCGGGCCGGACGAGCGCGTCAACATCGCCTGGCCGCAGAACGACGGCGACAAGGTGGACGACAACTATGCCATGAAGGTTTACTTCACCGACAACCTCAGCCAGGGCATTACTGAAACGGAGCTGAAAAGCCGCATCACTTTTTACGCGGACGGAGTGGCCCAAGATAAAACCGATTGGTCGATCAACTACGGCGACTTCGGGGCCGCCGGGGCCTTCCACGAATTGGCAATCCTCCTGCCCAATCTCTACAATGACCTCCCCGACTTCGTGCATACGCTCCGAGTCGTCTATACCTTCCCTGGGGATTATTGGGATGAGCCCAAGCGCGGCCTCCAGATCGAATCCGTCCGCCTGGTCAAAGCCAACCCGAGCACCAAGCCGTTCGTCCGCATCACGCGCCCGTCGGATTTGGACTCGGACGGCAAGCAGACGGAAATCATCCTCCCCGACGTTGCCCCGCCCAAGACGGACGAGCTGTATTACACGATTCGGGTTGAAACCAGCTCGACCGTCACCGACCTGCAGTTGACCGGCAGCCCGGCAATCACGCTCTTTACCGAACCCTTCACCGACACCAACGAAAACGGCGTCTGGGACGATGCCGAGGCATCCACCGACACGAATAACAACGGTGCGTGGGATGGTCAGGATGAATTTACCGACGCCAACAGCAACGGGATCTGGGATGTGGGTGAAACATTAACGTTGGACAGGAACAGCAACGGTGTTTGGGATGCGGCCGAGAGCTACACCGATGTCAATGGAAACGGTGTGTGCGACGGCGCCAGCGAATTGTTTGCCGACCTCAACAGAAACGGCGTGCGGGACGTGGTTGCCGAGCCGTTCGATGACACCAATGGCAACGGCGTCCACGACGGCGTCAAGGTCACGGTGAACGGAAGCACCAAGACCTGGGACTACACGTGGTATATCACGGCCCCCGGCAACTATCTTCTTACCGCCACGGCCACGCTCAGCAGCCAGTCCACCTCAACGGTCCGCAATGCCCGCGTCATCCTCCGCCAAGTCGTCAACGCCGATGGCACCACCGATAACGACGACGATAACGACGGCTTGGTTGACATCAACGAAACCAACGGAAAAGACCTGCCCACAACGAACACCGACACTTGGAACAACGGCGAAGTCCACGTTCACTACGCCTACGGCCGCTCCTCGGCGACCAGCCCAGACACCGACGGCGACGGCCTCCCTGACGGCCTCGAAGTCGGATGGCGCACGGCTTCGAATCCGCCGACCAACCCGGCGGCCGACACCAACGGCGACGGTGTCCCGAACTTCATCGGCGATAGGGATCCCCCTCTCTACGCGGTCGTCGAAAATGCCGGCACCGTGCCCGGCGTTGGCTCCATCGGCGCGGGCGACGACCGCAGCCGCCAGGCCGCCGGCTCGGTCACCGACCCGACCAAACCCGACACCGATGGCGACGGGTTGATGGATGGCCTCGAGGACGCCAACAAAAACGGCTGGGTGGACGGCGACGGAAAATCCCTGCCGCTCACGGCGACGATCGCGCAATACGCCGCCGCTCGGCCGGAAGACGGCGACTGGCCGAACAACTCGATCGATTCTTGGGAGACGTGGCTGGAAACCAGTCCGACCAAAGCCGACTCGGATGGGGACGGGCTGAGCGACGGCTACGGCGAGGACAAGAATTTCAACGGTTACATCGACGGCGATGCAAACAGGGACCGCGTTTACGACACCGGCGAGCAGTGGGCGGAGACGAGCCCGCTGAAAGCCGACACCGATGGCGACGGCCTGCCGGACGGCTGGGAAGTCCAATACGGGCTCGACCCGTTGGACAGCGGCACCCTCAGCATGCGCACCGCAGGCGCGGGCAACCCGAACAACGGGCCCGCCGGAGATCCGGACGATGACGGGTTCACCAACGCGCAGGAACTGGCTAGCGGCACGCATCCCAACCAGAAAAACAAGGTTGTCAGCACCGCAGGCGAAGGGTCCATCGCCATCGGAACCTTCAAAGATTGGAAGTACACCGACCTTCTTGCGCTCGACGAATACAACGAGAACGGCAGCCAGGGCGCGGACGTTTACCGCTCGTGGAACGACACCGACAACTCCCGCGACATCGTCGCCTTCTCGTTCCGTGACGGGGGCGAGAAAGCTGCCGGCGGCGACGGGCGGGTCTATTTCCGCGTGGATTTCATGGATCTCGCCGCGAATGCATGGGAAGGCGAGGTCGACGCCTACATCGTCATCGATACCGGCAGCCCCTCGACGGGCGAGCGCTCGATCCCGAACGAGGTGGACATCGCCACCGATATGCGATGGGAGGTCGTGGTCGCGGTCTATGGCCAGAACTTTGGAACCATCTTCGTGGATCGCAACCCGGCCCTCAACACCACGACACAATACCAGAATCCGGTCGCCGAGGGCGGCGTCGAGGCCCGCGCCTTCGGCGGGCTCAACGAGGCCGCTTGGTCGAGCCGCTACGATGCGGTCGAGATCGCCGTGGACCGGCAGAACCTTTTCGCCGCCGGCTGGCTCGGCGACCCGAACTCCCTCAACTTCCAGGTGTTCACAACAAAACCGAACACCACCGGCACCGGCACGGGCGACATTTCCGGGCGCAACGACATCCGCGACACGATCGGCGACGACTGGCTCGCCTCGGATTACTGGAAGGACCAGGACTCCATCGCGCTCAACGGGAAGCTCTCTTCCTACTTCGGCCGCCCGTCCGTCTCCGAGCCCAACAAGCCGAACGACCGCAACAAGTCGGCCAAGGTCATGCTCCTCGCGCACGGCAACCAGCCGATCAACCCCGCCAGCACGACCCAGGCGCTCATCAAGAGCACGGCGACCCCGGCCACCGGCTACTTCCGCCTGCTGCAGACCCACGAGAATTACAAAACCCCGCTCAGCCTCCACATCACGCCGACGCTCGCCTCCGCGATCCAGTGGGCGAAGAACCCGAGCCCGGGCGCGTGGCCGAACAACGACGGCCCGACATTCAACGCTCACCTCGCCGCCCTGTGCGCGAACGGGACGGTCGATCTCCTCGGCTCGACGTTCGCCGACCACATCCCGAAATATTTCCCGGACACATTCAATATCGCCAGCCGCGCCGCCGCGAACGAGTTCCTGGATACGATCTACGGCACCGCGTCCCGCAAGGTCTTCTGGGCGCCGGAGCGCGTCCTCGACTCCCCGTCGCTCCAGCTCATCAACAACATGGGCTACACCTACACGTTCGCCGACCAGGGCCGACACCTCCTCAAATGGTTCGGCCGCACGTCGGCCCTGAGCACGGACGGATACCGGATCAACTCGGTGAACGGCATGAACATCATCCCGATCCACGACGGGACATCGGAATATCTCAACCAGGTGAAGGACGAGGGCGCCTCCGAGCCGGTCCGCGAGCTTCTCTCCCGCCGGGCGCGCAGCAGCACCCAGGACCAGGTCGTCGTCCTCTGGCGCGATCTGGGCGACTTCTCCGACGACACGAAGGCCTCGAGCTACGACGCCAACGTCCGCTGGCTCGGCAGCCGCCCGTGGATCCGCGTGGTCACCGCCTCCGACATCGTCGAAGGCCGGGTCACCTACATCGGGCTGGACGGCAACACCTACAACACCTGGGGCTCGGAAACCCAGAATGATTACATCGACGGAAACGGGAAACTCGTGGACAAGGATGGCAACGGGTCCCTCGATTCCACCCGGACCCTCACCCAGACCGCGAAGGACTGGATCGACCACGCCACCGGGGAGAACTACAACAACTGGTATTTCGGCTCTGGCAGAGAGGAAGGGCTGAGCAACCAGACGTTCGGCGGCAACACCAACTTCGGAAAAATCGGCACGGCCGGAGGATACACCGACTCGATCTGGTCGGCGATGGTCAACACGAATTTCTCTGCCGGTTTCGGCACCCTGGCCAAGACGGCCTTCCAGGCCGCGATGCTCCAGACCGCGTTTCACAACACCACGAACAACGACCTCAGCAAATTCAGCACCGGGGAATATATTTATCCGGATACGGACACCGGCCAGACCCTCGCGTCCTTTGCCCGCCAGTCCCACGCGCAGGCCCGCTACGACGGCATCTTCGTGCGCGTCCAGCAGTGGAACGCCTCCGCCAACGCCACCACCTGCACCGCCGAGTCCGCCGACGTGGATTGGGACAGCGCCTCCGAATTCCTCCTCTACAGCAACCGCATCTTCGCTCTCTTCGAGGCCAAGGGCGGGCGCATGACAGCCGCCTGGATGCGCGATCCCGCCACCAAAAAGCTCTGGCAGGTCGCCGGAAACTTCGCATCGTTCAGCGGCACCGAGACCGAGGACGAGGGTGCCAGCAACTTCTTGACCGGCACCACCACGGTCTCCGCCTACCGCACCAGCGGGTTCAAGGATTGGTGGACGGCCACATCCTCGGGGAACGGCACCATCACCAACGGCGCCAACACGAACGTCAATGCCGTCTATAACGTGACTCCAGCCGCCGCCGGCAACGGCTGGACGTTCTCCAGCGGCAACGTGACCAAGACGGTCATCCTCCCGGATGCCAACTCGGAAAAACTCGTCGCGACCTACACGCTGAGCGGGGCGACGAACAAAGCCTTCGTGCGCTTCGGGCTTTCGCCGAACCTCCTCGACATGATGGTCAACGGCCAGAAAAACCTCGCCAACGAAGCCACGTTTGATGTCAGCGGCCGCCGCCGCCTGAACCTCGTCAACAACAACGGCACCGACACCGTGCGCGCATGGATCGAGGCGCCGCAGATCAACGATGCGGCCACCGACATCGCCGGATCGAGCTTCACCACCGTCCTCCGCCGCAACCAGGCCCAGACGAACCAGGTCGAAATCGAACTCACCGGCACCGGACCGCACGTCGTCACCCTCGGGTTCGACCTAGGCACCGATATCACGAACACCCCCGACTCCGACACCGACGGGCTTCCCGATGCCTGGGAGATCGAAAACTTCACCAACCTCGACCAAACAGGCTCGGGCGACTTCGACCATGACGGCCTGACCAACCTGCAGGAATACCTCTTCGGCTCGAACCCGAACAACCCGTCGAGCGGACAGCCCCTCACCTCGCTCGCCCCGACCACCGGCGGCTTCGTCTTCTCGTTCCCGACAATCGCCGGCCGCCTCTACCAGCCGCAGGTCTCGACCGACCTCGCCACCTGGTCCGCCCTCGGCTCCCCGATCACCGGAGACGGAACGACAAAATCCGCCACCGACCTCACCACCGGACCCAAGCGCTTCTACCGACTCACCATCTCCCTGCCATGAACTTCAACCATCCCTTCGTTGCTTGCACCGTATCCATGCGCCGTCCGAACCGGAAAATGTTCTCCGTGTTCGTATTTGTCCTGCTCTTTGCCGGATCCGCGCTTGCGCAGTTGGCAAACGTCTGGCACATCCCAACGGACACGCAATCCGGAATCCCATCGACGATGCGCGATGCGCTCAGTCCAGGAGCCGGCCAGGCGGTCACTTTCTACCAGGGCGTCTATAAAGGAGACGGCGCCAACCAGCTCGGGGGCACATTTTATTACAGGATCGGCGGCGGGGCATGGCAATCCCTGGCTTTGTCCTGGTCTGCCGATTCGGGCAATAACCAATATTGGAAGGCGACGGTGACCCTTCCGGCGACGCCGGCCACCCTCTTCGAGTATTACTTCGCCCCGACGTTCAGCAATCGCACCTCGCCAACCTACATCTACGGGATCAACCAAAAGTCGGCGGATTCCGCGACGGCCCAGGCTACGCCGACATCCTTC
>CAIYXO010000419.1 GCA_903930165.1 uncultured Verrucomicrobiota bacterium
GGGCGATGTCCTCGATGAGCGTGTTGAGGTCGAGGTGTTGGATGACGAAGCGGCCGCGCCCGGAATAGGCGAGCATCTGGCGGCAGAGGTGTGCGGCGCGTTCGGCGGACTGCTCGACCTCGGCGAGGTAGTCGAGGGCGTTCGAGGAACCGGGCAGGGAGAGGCGCGCGAGGCTCGCGTTGCCGAGGATCCCGGTGAGCAGGTTGTTGAAGTCGTGCGCGATGCCGCCCGCCAGCACGCCCAGGCTCTCCAGCTTCTGGGTCTCCTGGATCTTCCTCTCCAGAGCCGCCCGCTCCTCGGCGGCGACCCTCGTGGCGGTGACGTCGAGGTGGGTTCCGGCGGCGCGGAGGGCCCGTCCATCGGCGGACCGCTCCACGATGCGGCCGCGCGAGGCGACCCAGGTCCATCCGCCCGAGGCGTTCCTCAGGCGGTGGAGCGATTCGTAGAGCGGCGCGCTCCCCTCGACGAAGTGGGCGCGCATCGCGTCGCGGACGCGGCTGCGGTCTTCGGGATGGATCCTCTCCTCCCACGCGGCCATGGACTGGTGGAACTGTTCCGGGTCCAGCCCGAGCATGGTGATCCAGCGGTTGCTGAACCGGACGTGTCCGCCGACGAGGTCGATGTGCCAGAAGCCGAGCTCACCACCCTCGAGGGCGAGCTGCAGCATCCGCTCGTTCTCCCGGAGCGCCTCCTCCGCATGCTTCTGCTCGGTGATCACGAACATGACTCCGAGGCGCCGCAGGGCGCCGTCGGACTCCCGGACCGGCGTCACCAGGTTCCTCAGCCACACGGTGCGTCCGTCCGCATGGATCATCCGGAAGTCGAGCGTCTGGTCCTTCTCGGAAGGCAACGAGTCCCGGAGAATGGAAAGGACCTTGTCCCGGTCGCCTGGATGGAGGAGCGCCGCCAGCCTTCCCGAGTCGCCGATCCAGCGGGAAACCGGGTATCCCAGGATGCGTTCCGCCTGGGGGCTGACGTAGGTGATCTCGCCCTCGGTGGACGAGTCCCACACGATGCCGTCGATGGAGTCGAGCAGGCTCTGGTAGCGATGGTGCACGGCATCGAGCGCCTCGCGGTTGCGGACCCGTTCGGTGACGTCGTGGAGGAGCAGGGCCACCCTTCCGGACTGGGGTTGGAAGGCCGAGACCTCGAGGAGGCGTCCGAAGGCGGCATGGGTGGAAGCGGGATGGAACGGCTCGCCGGTCCGGGCGACGGCGACCAGCGGCCCGCACAGGGGTTCCAGGGCGCCCGCAAAGACCTCCCTTCCGGTCCGGCCGACCACCTCGGAGGCGGAGTTGCCGGTCAACGACTCGAAGGCGCGGTTCACCTCGACGAAGCGGCAGTCGACGGCACCGCCGGGGCCATCGACCGGCTCCACGAGCGCGAAGGCCGCGCTCATGTTCTCGAAGAGCCGCCGGAAACGCCTCTCACTGGCCTCGAGGCGGACGCGGGCCTCCCGGCGTTGGGCGACCATGTCGTTGAAGGCCCTGGCGGTCTCGGCGAGTTCCAGGGGGCCGGCCTCGGCGATCGGAGCCCCCTCCCGCCCGGCGGCGAGCTCGCGGGCGGCTTCCGCCAGCGCGTGCGCCGGCCCGGCGATCCTGCCGGCCAACCATCGGGAGGCCCCGACCGCCACCACGCCGCTCAGCCCCAGCAGGAAGAGGCTCCGGCGGATCCGCTCCCAGAGGCGCGCATCCACATCCTCCTTGAGCACCGAGGCCCGCAGCAGCCAGTCCGTGCCCCCGATCCGTGCCGCGGAATAGAGCCGCGGACGCAGGTCGAATCCCGGCGCCTCGCCATCCGACTCACCGGCATCGACGCGCCCGGCGAAACGGGCGTAGTCGGGGAAGTTCGTCCCCAGGTACCGCGTTGGCAGGAGGGAATGCAGGGCCACGTTCCCCGCGGGATCGAGCACCATGATCACCACGTTGTTCGTGGGCCAGCTCCGCTCCAGGCGGTCCGTCAGCTCGGTCTGCGGATCCGCCAGCAGCA
>CAIYXO010000420.1 GCA_903930165.1 uncultured Verrucomicrobiota bacterium
GGAATCGGTTGATGCAGGGCGTGACCTGCCGACCATCGGGATCCATGGGGTCCCAGCGGGCTGTCGCCCTGCCTGGACCGCCTTTCCGAACTCACTGGTCGTTCGTGCGCAGGGCCACCGTCATCCGGTTCTCGACCGACCGGACGCCGTGGATGTCGCTCACCAGCTTCGTCACGAGGCTCTTCTCGGCCTCGTTCTTGGCAACGCCGCCCACAATGACGACGCCTTCGACGGTCTTCACCGTCGTCTTCATCGCGCTGGTGGAACGGTGGGTCATCAGGGACGCCTTGACCTGCGCCGTGATGGAGGCGTCGTCGATCCGGTCCCCGAGGGACGCTCCGACCTGGGTCGCCGGCTTGATGAGGGTCATCTCGTTGCGGACCTCCTTGACGCCCTCGATGTCGCTGGCGTACTCGGTGGTCAGTTCGATCTGCGCCGCGTTCTTGGCCTCCCCGCGGAGGCTGACAACCCCGTCCTTCACGAAAACGTCGGTACCCAAGGCGCTGACGTTCCGATGGAACAGCAGGGTCGTCTTCACCTTCGTTCCGAGCCATGAGTCCGATCGCTCCGCCGGAGCCTCGGGCGAGACCTCGATGCGGTTGTTCACGCTCAGGACGCCCGGGAGGCTTCCGACGGTGTCCTCGGCGAGGCGACGATGCGAGGGATCGGACACCTTGCCGGTCAGGGTGACCGCACCCTCCTTGGATTCCGTCTTCACGGAGTCGTCCTTGAGGTACGTCTTGAAGACGTAGGACTGCTTGGCGGCCGTCTCGATGCGGTCGTCGTTCTCCGATCCGAACACGACGCCCGAACCGAGAAGGAGGGTTCCGAAGGCCAGGGACATCTGGGTGGTATGCTTGATTTTCATGAGGACTCTTGGTTGACCGAATGGCCCCACGGACCGCGGGGCCCGACACCACACACCTTGCCCCGCGGCCCTCGGCCCGGCCATCAGGTCAAACCCGAGTCGGCCGATTCAGCGGAACGATTCCACTGGAGCGACAACCGACCTCACGCAAAGGGCGCCAAGACGCCAACGCGGCACCGGAATGGGGACCCGCGGAGTGGATCACCACCAGCTGTCCGGTTCTGCCACGGTGAACCCGCGGCTTCCTTGCGGCTTTGCGGTTTTGCGTGCCGATCCCAACCGCATCGCTCAGTCGGTTCCCTCCTGGATCTTCTGTCCGGCCTTCTCGACACCCCTTCCGAAGCCCTGGGCGGTGTTGCATCCGGAGCCGCACATGGCCGCGAGGAAGAGCAGTCCCACCGAAGCCGTCAGCATCCATCGTCTCATCGTTTTCATGTTGTCTATTCGGATTCCGCACCGGCCTGCGTCCCGGTTCCCGGAAGGAAACCGGACCTGCGGGCCCTCCGCTGTTCGAAGTTGAACTGGTAGAGCAGGCCGACGCTGTGCGCGCCCTGCCGCTCTCCACGTGGGGCGAAGGCGCCGTAGCCGTAGTGCACCACCACCCGCCAGACCTGGTTGCGGGAGGTGTATTCCAGCCCGGGCCCCACTCCGGCATGCCAACGGCCGGACTGCTCCATTCCGGGGAGGACACGGATCACCGCCCCGGCGGCGGCGAGTCGGAGCTGCCAACGATGGGAACCGGACAACGGGGCCACATAGGTCGCGCCGGCATGGACGAAGCGCGTGGCGGAAAGCTCCCGGTAGAAATACCCGGGCAGGGCCAACGGCGTCTCCGACCCCAACGGCAACACTCCTCCCAGACGCCACGCGCTGAAGCGGTCGGCATCCAAGGTGCCCCCGGCCGTCAGCGAGACCGTCATCTGGTTCCCGCTCGGAACCCACGGATAGTTCAGTGCCGCATGGACCCAACCGACGTCCGAATGGGACCGTACCGCAAAGGAACCGTCGTAGCCGTAGGCGCTGGAATCCGAACGCCACCGGCGCTCGATCCAGACCGACAGCTCCATCGCCAGGTCGGGATAGAGCAGCGGCTCGGCTCCCGCGAACCGAAGGCCCGTGCGCAGGTCGCCCTCGACACGGTCCGCAGGCGGATGGAAGTCCTCCGCCGTCCGCCCCGTCCGGGCGAAGGTGGAGAAGCGGGAACCGCCCTGGACCACCAGGCTCAGCGGGATCCGGCCGTCCGGGTTGATGCGGTGGTAGAGGCGCAGGGAACCGCCGCCGCCGTGGCCGTCGAAGCTCTCCTCGCGGATGTAGCGCCCCCTGCGGATCTCGAACTGGTTCTCGGCGTAGCCTCCGCCACCGATGCCGATGCCGACGTCGGTGTCCGGAGAAAGCAGCGAACGAAACCCCAGTTCGCCGTCGACGAACAGCGGCGCCACCACCATCCGCAGGACGCGGTTGCTGTCTCCGGTGAACGGGCGGTTGGAGTAGTAGTAGGCGTACAGGGACTGGGGACCGACCGCCGAGACGGGCTGGTCCACTCCCAGCTGGAGGAGACTTCGCGGAAAGGGATCCAGCTGGGCCTGCGTCCGGAGAGGCCATGACAACAGGAGGACCAGGAAGGGGATCCAGAAACGGGGCCGATTCGTGAGCATTCTCGGATTCAAGTCGGGGCCGATCGTTCCCCTGACGGGGATGAGCCGAAGGATCGTCGTCCTGCCGGGCGCCCGGCCGTCTCGCATGGCGGCGACGGCCCATTGGGACTTGTGGTGGAGCCGGCAGGCTGCCTTGTTGCAGGGAACCGTGGGATCCCTCGCCCCGGTCGGCCATGGGGTGTTCACCCCATGGCCATGTCCCCGATCGAGCAATGACCTTGGCTCCGCCACGCGCGGACCGACGCGGTGGGCGGTTCGGCATACCATGAAACCAAACGAGGAAACGCTGGCACACCGGTACGAGGCCTCACTGGGACTGCACCTGGGGGTGGGCTCCGCCTCCCGCGCGCGCCAGGCCCTGCAACTGGGGCGCGAGGCGGCGGCCGAGGGCGTCTCGATGGAGGACCTGGCCCGGATCCACTCTTCGGCGATGGATCGTCTCTCACCACGAGTCTCGGCGAGGAACTCGGAGAGGGCGTCGCGCTTCTTCTCAGCCGCGATCGAACCCCTGGTCTTCCTGCACAGGACGTCGCTGCGCTACCGCGTCGAGATGGCCCGGCTGGGAACGGCTCTTTCGAAGAAGTCCGTCCAACTGGCCTCCAGCCGCCTGAGGTTCCAAAAGGGGGTCGCCCGGAACCGGGTTTTGAAGGACCAACTGCGGGAGACACGGATCCACCACGCGGGCGTCGAAGCGGAAACCCGACGCGCCAACGCCGAGCTCCGAAGTCTCACGCAGCGGATGCTGAGGTCGCAGGAGCGAAACGGAAGGGCGACCGGGGAACGGCTTCGGAACGACATCGCCCAGTCCATGATCGGCATCAACCTGTGGCTGCGCGACCTCCGAACCGAGGCGCGGAGGAAATCCGAGAAGTTGTCCAGCGGACTCTCGAAGGTGCGGATGGATGTCTCGGTGGCGGCCACCAAGGTGGGAACGCTCCCTTCCGCATCACCCAAGCCCTGACGCGCATGTCCAAACTGATGATCCGACGATACCGTGCTGGCCTCCGGGCCTACCTCGCCTCCGGGCGGGACGCCGGCATGGGCGGCTCCGGCGACCCACCGGCGGCCACGGCGAAACGGATTGGCCTTCCGAAGGACCTCGTGGCGGTCCATGAAAGGCTGCTCCTCAAGGAGTTTCTGCCGCGGGTCGATCCGGGGATGCGGGACGGCCTGGTGCTTCGGGCGGCGGAATTCCTGGCCGCCGCAGAAGGCCCATCCGGCTACGAGACGGCCGCCAAGACCGACTTCCGCCGCGCCCTGATGGTGGCCATGAGCCGGCACGCCGTGGATTTGGCGTCGACC
>CAIYXO010000421.1 GCA_903930165.1 uncultured Verrucomicrobiota bacterium
CGAGAACCTGATCCTCATCGATCTGATCTCGGACCGTGGAAACCAGGGGCGCATCTCGCAGCACGAGTTCATCCACCTGCTGACGCGGGACAACTCCGGCGGCTGGCCACTGTGGCTCTCGGAAGGCATTGCCCAATGCTTCGAGCAAATCGAGTTCAAGGAAGACAAGGCGGTGTTCGGAATGGCGCGACCTGGAATCGTGGAGCAGTTGAAGGATTCGACCCTGCTGCCGTGGCGGGACCTGATGAAGATCGACCGCCGGCACCTGGCCTCGATGTCCGCCGAAAAGGCGGGCGCAGTCTATTCCCAGGCTTGGCTGCTGACCCATTTCCTCCTCTACGGCCAGCCTGCCGCCGACCGCCCGAAGCTGGACTACTTCCTTGATCTGGTGGACCGACGGACGCCGACCATCGCGGCCTTGAAGGAGGCCTACGGATGGGATCCTGAGGAGTTGAAGCCCCGGATCCAGCGGTACATGAAGAGCGGCCAGTTCCTCACTCTGGCCGCGGACATGGCCAAGGATCTCGACCTCCAGGTGACGGCGGTTCCCGCGGCGCCGGGTTTGGCGGAGGCGTGGATCGCGCAGTTTGAGGTGATTTCCGGACGGGACGAGGTCGCCCAGCGATGGTTGGAGGCCGCTCGGAAATCGGGCGGTGACTCCGCATGGATCGCCCTTGCCGAAGGCCAATTGGCGGCCTCAGGCGGGAACCGGAAGGCCGCGATGGCGGGTTATCGTCGAGCTCTGGAGTTGGATCCAGGTCTGGTCCAGGCCCGCGTGGCGTTGGCGGCGAGCCTCTTTCCGAGGATCTCCAAACCCACGTCGGAGGAGCTCGATGAAGCCGTCTCCCTGCTGACCGGCGTTGTCGACCGCCTTCCGCGCCACAGTGTCGCATGGGGAATGCTGGGCCAGGCCGAGATCATGCGTGGCCAGATGGACCAGGCCTCAAAGGCCTTCCTGCAATCACTGAAGCACAATCCCCGCAACTGGAACAGCCGCTACAACATCGCCGTCCTGCGGTCGCATGAAGGACGTTATGACGTCGCCCTGGCCCATTTGACCAATGTCATCGAGCGGGCCGATGATCCGTCTCTGGTCGCCCTAGCCCGCGACTTGGCGGCGGAGATCCGAGAGGATCAGGTCGAGGAAACGGTGGGAAGCAGGTCGGAAAAGGTGGCACCATGATTTTGAGATCGTCCCTGCCCTTGGCTCGGTGGTGCGGGATCCACCTGGGCTGGCTCGTGCTGCTGTCGGTCGTGGCTCGTGCCGAATCCAGCTGGATCCGGCTCCAGACACCCCATTTCGACGTGGTCAGCGAGGCGTCGGAGGAGAAGTCCAAGGAGGTGCTCCTCCGGTTTGAGCAATTGCGGCTCGCCATGACGAACGGCTTCTTCCCGGGCCGGATCAATCCGCTGCCGACGCGGATCCTGATGCTGACCGGGAGCGAGAGTGTGAACCGGCTCATCCAGGATGGATCCGAGAGCCTGTTGCGGGCGGACGGCGGCTACGTGGCCGGGGCCGCGGACAACTTCATCCTCTTGGACATCGAGGACGACCTCCGCTCGGGTTTCAAGGTGAGCCAGCACGAGTACGTCCACCTCCTCACCCGCAACATGAACGAGTCCTGGCCGCTTTGGTTGACCGAGGGATTCGCCTCGTGCTTCGAGAGCGCCGCCGTGGAGAAGAAGAAGATCGTCTTCGGCAAGCCCAGGAAGGGGCTGGCGGAGATCCTCCGTGAGCGGCGTGGCCTCGATTTGGTACAGGTCTTCGGGGTGCGGACCCGCGTGGATCTGCTGCGCATGCCCGCCACGCAGTCGCGGTGGTTCTATCCGGAGAGCTGGCTGCTCACCCATTACCTCCTGTTCGGACTCTCCCCCGAAGAGGAGGCGAAGCTGGGGCGGTTCTTTGGGGCCCTGGGTTCGGGATCCTAGTCCGAGGAAGCCGTGAGCAAGACGTTCGGATGGCCGGTTCCGGAGCTCCAGAAACGGCTCGATGCGTATTCCGATCGGGGGCGTTTCCGTTTTCGTGAAGTGCAGACGGTCGGCGCAGAAGTGGAGATCCGGACCACCCGGGAGGCGGCTTCGACCTCGGCCGCATGGATGGCGCTCATGCAGCTGGAGCTGGGGCGCGAGGATTCCGCGAACATGGCCTTGGAGTTCGCAGTCCGCGAGGGCGGGGATGCCTGGACGGAATTGGCCCTCGGTGTCCGGGAGTCCCGACGGGACAGACATGACGCGGCGGTGGCCCATTATCGGAAGGCCCTGGCGGCCGAGCCGGATCGTCCTCAATTCCGCTTCTTCCTCGCCCATGAACTGGCGTCCGGTGGAAAGGAGGAAACCGAGGAGGCCCAATCCCTGGTCAAGGGCTCCCTTTCAAAGCATCCGTCGTATGGCAACTTCTGGAGGCTGCTGGGTCGCGTGGAGCGTGGGCGGAAGGGCGGGCTCCAGTCGGCGCTGGACGCCTACACGAAGGCCTTGGATCTCAATCCGCTCGACCTCCATGCACGGTTCAGTGCGGCGTTGGTGCTCCGCGACGCCGGAGAAAAGGCCCATGCCAAGGGCAATCTCCAACAGGTGGTCCGTCTGGCCAAGGATCCGATCCTGCTGGCGGCCGCGCAGGCGGCGCTGAAGGAGTTGGAGAAGAAGCCCTGACTGTTGGTCCATTGTCAGCGGTCCGTTGTCCGTTGTCGGTCCCTCTCCGCCCCTTCAACCCTCCTCCCTCCTCCCACGCCCGTTCAATATCTGGGCACCGACGGATCGACCTCGGCGCTCCAGCGGTCGATGCCGCCGACGAGGTTGGTGAGGCGACGGAATCCCTGACCGCGGAGGAACGCGATCGCGTGGGCGCTGCGGACGCCGTGGTGGCAGTACACGACGACGTCGCGGTCCTTCCAGTCGGCGAGTTCCCCGAAGCATTCGCCCAGTTCCGACAGCGGCAGCAGCCGCGAGCCGACGATCGAGCAGAAGGCGTTTTCGTCCGCCTCACGGACGTCCAGAAGGGCCGGCGGTTCCG
>CAIYXO010000422.1 GCA_903930165.1 uncultured Verrucomicrobiota bacterium
CCGTCCTCCTTGAGGGCGAACGCCGCGTGCACGCAGCAGTAGTCGAACTCGATGCCCTGGCCGATGCGGTTGGGGCCGCCGCCGAGAATCATGATCTTCCTCTTCGGCGTCTTGGTGACCTCGTCGTCGCCGCGGTCGTAGGTCGAGTAGTAGTACGGCGTGTACGCCTCGAATTCCGCGGCGCAGGTGTCCACCAGGCGGTAGCTCGGGACGAGGCCGATCGACTTGCGCTCGGCGCGGACGGCGTCCTCGGTGCGGCCGGTGAGATGGGCGATCTGGCGGTCGGAGAATCCGAGGGTCTTGGCCTGGGCGAGGAGTTCGGCGTTCATGGTTTCGGTCTGCGTCGCGAAAAGTCCGCACAGGTAACCGGACCCATCCCCCCGTGTCGAGTGCCGGAGAGACGGGATGCAGGAGCCCGCCGGGCACCCTGGGTCACACCCATCGCCCGCGCACCGGTTCGCAGGGGTGCTCGGGTTGGGCCCCGTCGGATCCGGCGACCGGAAAGAAAACGGGGCGGACCCGAAGGTGCGCCCCGTCCAAATCGGCTCCGGGGATGCTTCCCGGTGCCGGCCGACATTCAGTAGCCGTACTGCGGAATGCCGCCCTGGGCCAGGATGTAGCCGGTGCGTTCGCGGTACCACTGGAAGTCGTTCCGGCCGGCCGCGTCGAAGGAGATCGTGCTCGGGTAGACGTAGGCCACCTTCTGGTACCTCGAGGCCCGGCTCTGCCACTTCTTGATCTCCGAATGGCCGTCGGCGAACGAGAACCCGCAGGCGCCGTTGTGGTAGGAGGCCGGGATGTCCTGCCAGGCGGTCGCCTCGGGGTTGTTGATGAAGAAGCCGTCGTTGATGGAGTCCGGATGCTCGTCGAGGGTGAGCCACGTCCTGGCCGGGCTAGGAACCTGGCTCTGCTTGAGGAACTGGATCCGGTCCTGGAAGCCCCAGTTGCGGCCGTTGGCGGTGGGATCCTGCCCGATGCTGAAGCGTCCGAAGAAGGAGTTCATCGCCATGCTGCGGTTGCGTCGGGCCCAGCCCTTGTTGCGTTGGGCCGGGGCGACGTAGTTGTCGGCCGCGCACTTGTAGACGCCGACCGCGCCGCCGGTGTACTTGCCGAGGACGCCGTTGGCCACCCACTCGTTGTTGGTGACGCTGCGGTCCGCGGTCCCGGTGCCGGAACCCCAAGTCATGACGTTGTTCACCCAGTTGTCGAAGACCCGTTGGTCGATGGCCTGGATGGTTTCGGACACGCCGTAGTTGTTGGCGACCGCATCCCGGAAGTCGCCGGAATAGAGGTGCCAGGCCACGGTCAGCTGCTTGGTCGAGTTCAGGCAGGCGATGCCCTGGGCCTTGGACTTCGCCCGACCCAGCGCGGGCAGGAGCATCCCGGCCAGGATCGCGATGATGGCGATCACCACCAGCAGCTCGATCAGGGTGAAGGCGCCGACGCGCGGTGACGTGGAACGGGGCTTCATGAGGGTGCTTGAATAGAGCCGGGGACGGGTCGGGACTCAACCCTTTTGCGGCGAGGCGAAGCTAACGATTCGGAATGGGCCCGGACCGACCTCACGCAAAAAATGCCAAGACGCCAACGGGCGCCCGATCCTGGACCTGAACAACGCTCCCTTTTCGGTGCCCGGTTCCCGTGAACGAAAACCACGGGCTTTCCCCTTCTTTATGGCGGCTTTGCGGCTTGGCGTGCCAATCACTTCCGCATCGATCCGCTTGATTCCCGCGGAAGGGGCCCTCGCGCAAAGCCGCAATGCCGCTAGCTGATTTCACAACGAAGGGTGCAAGGGGTGCCAAGGATTCGCCACGGACCCGGCCGCCTGGCGCCCGAAGCCCGACGCCGAACCACCGCGTCCTTTGCGTGAGATCCGTTTTCGATCCAATCGGATGGATCCGGCTCAGGGTTTCCAGGGCAGTCCGTGCGCGTGGGCGATCCGGCCGAGCTGGTCGAGGCGCCGGTTCCGCTCCGAGTCCGGGACGAGGGCCGCATGCCACCCGTTGCGAACCACCTGCAGGAGGTCGGCGAGGCTGAATCCGAGGTCGCGGTGCAGGGCGTAGTATTCCTCGCTGAGCCGGTTGCCGAAGACGAACGGGTCGTCGGAGCTGACCGTCACCCGCACCCCGGCGTCGAGCAGGCGCCGGATCGGATGGGCGGCCATCGTCTGGAGTCCGCGGGCGCGCAGCTTGAGGTTGCTGATCGGGCACATGTCGAGGGTCACGCCTTCCCGGGCCAGCCTGGCGACGAGGGCCGGATCCTCGGCGGCGCCGTTGCCGTGCTGGATGCGCGTGACCTTGAGTTCGTCGAGAATGCGCTCCACGAACCCGGCCGGCATGAATTCCCCGGCGTGGGCCTTGTTGAGCTTCCCCGCGGCCCGGGCCTTCTCCCAGATCCGCGCGGTCCACGGCTCCACAGGCAGGTCTTCCGGTCCGTGGAGATCGAGACCCGACAGGCCTTCCCAGCCCGGGGCGGCGTCGATCCAGGGGCGGCTCGGGCCGTCGTAGTCGTTGTGGCACATCCCGGTGAAGACCCGGACTTCCATCCCGGCCGGGGCCGCGGTCCGGATGGCGTCGACGATCTCGGTTCCCGGGCATCCGATCGCCGCGGCGACCGGCAGGTGGAAGCTGGTCTCGACGTAGCGGACATTCTGCTCGTAGCAGCGGGCGAACACGATTCGGGCGACGTCGTGGTAGCGCTGGGGCGACACGTAGAACTCCGCGCAGTAGTGGACGTAGTGGTCCATGAACTCCGTGAAGTCGCGGAAACGGTAGTCGTCGTGCCACGACTCCGGTGGACGGGTGTAGCGCCCGGGGAAGGCCTCGACGAGCAGCTCCCACGGCAGTGCCCCCTCGATGTGGAGATGGGTCTCGGTCTTGGGCAGGGACTGGACGAACGCGGCGATGTCGGGCGTGGCGGTGAAGGACATGGTCGGAAGGGAGGCGCGCGCAGGATCAGGTCGCGGCGACCGGAAGGAGTGAAACCGGGGTTTCGGGACGGCACTGGCATCGCCCGTCGCCCAGACGGTTGGTGAAGTCCGGCACGTAGTGCGGCTGGAACCGGAACCGGCGGATCATCTCGGCGAGGATCAGCGGCGTGTGGATGCGGGTCACGTTCATTCCCAGGCACGCATGGGTGCCGGAGCCGAAGGTCGCGTGGGCCTTCTTGGGATGCTCCTTCTCGAGCCAACGGGCAGGCCGGAAGGCGAAGGGGTCCTCGTAGATCTCCTCGAGGAAATGCGGAAGGGTGTGCGCGTGGAGCACCCGGGTGCCCGACTTGATCTCCTGGCCGCAGACCTCGAAGTCCCGGGCGGCATGCATCGTGAGCGCGACCGAACCCGGGTGCAGCCGTTCGCACTCCTGGATGGTGGCCTTCAGGCGTGGGAACGCGGCCATTCCGCCCGCCATGGAACCGCCGCCGGATGCCGTCAGCTCCTCGCGCACCGCCGCCAGCCAGGACGGATCCGTGTCCAGGCGTTCGAGCACCTTCAGGGTGAGCTTGGCGGTGTTCTCGATGCCGGCGAGCAGGAGCAGGTAGGCGACCGAACGCAGTTCCGCGGCGTCGAGCGGTTCGAACCCCGGGGCCTCCTCGTCGAGGATCGCCTGGAGGTTGTCCTCGGCCCTCTCCCCGTCGAGACGCCGCTGCACCAGGCGGTCGAGGAAGTCGAAGACCTCCTGCTTCAACGAGCCGTAGCCGGGCCCGGCGAAGTAGCCGTGACGGTCCGCGCTGACGTTGATGCCGAACATCAGATCTTCCTCGAACCGGGCGCACTTCGAGAGCCATTCCGATGTGAGGTCCACGTGGAGCTGCGTCTTGGCGTTGAACCGGATGAAGCTCTCGAGCAGGTGGGGAAAGAGGTTGAAGGGCGTGCCGGTGGGGAAGCCGGAGGCGCAGACCGAGGCCTCCCGCGCGACCGCACCGACCCAGCGGCCCATGGATTCGGCGCTGAAGCCGGGCTTCAACAGGCGCCGCTTGCGGACGTGCGGCTTGCCGTCGAGCTGGGTCACGTGGGTGTGCCCGAGCTGTTCGCGGAATCCGGGAACGCTCTGCTCGAAGCTCCAGGCGTCGGCGTTGCGGAAGGCGAAGTCGTTGGCCTCCAGACCCGCGATGACGGTCCAGGTCGCCCCGCGGAACCGGGTGCGGAAGACGGGGCCGTGCCGGCGGTAGCCCTCGCGGAAGAACGCCACCGGATCGTCGACCAGCAGACCGCTCTCCGGCTGGTCGGAGCTTTCCCCGGGGCCGAGATGCCAGGGGAGGGAGCCGGACGGTTCGAGCGCATTGACCATGATCGGTTGGAGCAACGGAGATGCCATGGCCGGAAGTCCCTTCGGCCCGGGCTTGGCCGTCGCGCTTTGTCCGGTCCCGCGCTGTCCGGCGGTCGCACGCTGCCCATTCCGGGCAAAAGGCGACACCACGCAGCCGGATCCGGTTCGGAATGGCGCCCAGCGGCTCCTCGGCGTGGCGGTTGCTTCCGGGATGGGATGCCGTCCGGATACCCCGTCCGTCCCCGCCTCCCGAGGCCGATCCGCCTCCTGGCCGCCGGTCTCCTCGCCCTCGTCCTCGCCGGATGCGGCGGAAGCGAGTCCGGGACGCCCTCGTCCGGGGCCACGAATGCGGCGTCCGCCAAGGCGACGGTGTGGACCCCGGAGAAGGCCCTGGCCTGCATCGAGGCGAACTTCCCGGCCGGACTCTACTTCACCAACGGTTTCCTACCCGGACCCGACCTCGTTCCGCCGCCTCCGGCTGCGTCGGTCGAGAAGATCCGCGTCGGCATGCCGTGGATCTTCAACGACGAGATCGCCCCTTGGTTCGTGGCGGACGAGATGGGCTACTTCCGCGAGGCCGGCCTGGAAGTGACGCTGGTCCCGGGCGGTCCGGGTATCGATCCGCTGCAGTTGCTCGTGTCGGGGCGCATCGACATCGCCGTGCCGGCCCCCGGCTCGGCTGTCGTGTCTCTGAACGCCAGCCGGACCGGTGCCGACGTGGTCGCCGTGGGTGCGGTGCTGAAGAACGGGCCGACCGCGTTCATCGCCTTGGACAAGGACACCCCGAAGTCCGCGCGGTCGTCGCGCCGCATCACGCCCCGGGACTTCGCCGGCAAGGTGGTGGGCGTGCAGGCGGGCTACGAGTTCTACGTGGAGGCCCTGATGCAGCGCCACGGGATGGCCCCGGGCTCGGTGGAGATCCGCCGGGCGGGATTCACCCCGGATCCGCTGACGGCCGGAGTCCTGGATTTCTACATGGGCTGGATCATGAACCAGCCGCGCATGATCGAGCAGGCGGGATTCACCAACTGGGTCTCTTTCGCCATGCGCGACTTCGCCTGGGACGAGTATTCCGACCTCTCGGTGGTCCGCCGGTCCGACCTCGACGCCCGAGGTCCGATGATCCGGCGGTATCTCTTCGCCCTGCGCCGCGCGGTGGACCTGATGCTCTCCGATCCCGCCCAGGCGGCGCGGATCACCGCGAAGCGCGCCACCGACGAGACGCTCAGCGCGGAGGAGGTGCTCCAGCGCTTCCAGCTCCAGCGGAGCCTCCTGGTCGGCGACGACGGCCTGCCGCCCCTGCACATGAAGGCGGACTCGTGGAACCGCCTTGCGGCCGCGTTGCTCCAGTTCGGGCGGCTCCAGGTTCCCGCCTGCCCATGAGTTGAGATGACCCCGGCCGTCCAATGCCATGCGGTGACCCGGCGCTTCCGTCCGGAGACCGACATCCTCCGCGAGGTGTCGCTCGACATCGCGGAGGGCGAATTCGTGTCCCTCATCGGGGCCTCGGGCTGCGGCAAGACGACGCTGCTCCGCCTGATCGCCGGGTTGGACTCGCCGACGCTGGGAACGGTCCGGGTCTTCGGGGGAACCCCGGCTGAGGCCTGTGCGCGGCGTGAGGTCGGGGTCGCGTTCCAGCGTCCGGCGCTGGTCGCCTCGCGCACCGCCTTGGGCAACGTGCTGCTCACGCTGGAGATCGCCGGCCGACCCGACGTCGGGGCGGCGAAGGAACTGCTCGGCGACTTCGGGCTCGGGGCCGCGCTGGACCGGTTTCCGCACCAGCTTTCCGGCGGGATGCAGCAGCGCGTGAACATCGCCTGCGCCCTCGTCCACAAACCCCGCCTCCTCGTCCTCGACGAACCCTTCGGCGCGCTCGACGAACTCACCCGCGAGACGATGACCGAGTGGTTGGCCGGCGTCTGGGAGCGGACGCGCCTGACCACCGTGCTGGTCACCCACAGCGTGGAGGAGGCGGTGCTGCTGTCCGACCGCGTGGTGATCCTCGACCGCGACCCCGGGCACATCGCGGAGATCGTCCCGGTGACGCTGCCGCGTCCGCGGAACGGGCCGTCGTCGTCGACGCCCGCCTTCGAGGAGGCCGTGCGGCATCTGCGGTCGCGCCTGCGCGCGGTGGTGGGGAAGGGGAACCCGTGAGCCATCGCCGAGGCTACCTGCTGATGCTCCTGTCGGTGCCCGTGGTCTGGGTGTTGGCGGTGAAGTTCGCCGGACTGCCCAGCCTCACCCTGCCGCCGCCAGGCCTGGTGTTCCGGGTGTTGCTCGAGGAGCGGATGGAACTGCTCTCGCACACCGCAGTCACGGTCGGGGAAGCGCTTCTGGGCTACCTGCTCGCGAACGTGCTCGCCCTCGGCCTCGCCGTGCTCATCCGCCAGGCCCGGTCCCTCGAGGCGTTCGTCACGCCCTGGACCGTGGTGCTGAAGAACGTGCCCTTCGTCACCATCGCCAGCATCCTGACCATCACCCTCGGCGACACCCTCGCCCCGAAGCTGATCATCGTGGTGCTGGTCTGCTTCTTCCCCATCCTCGCCAACGTCTCCAAGGGGCTCGACGCGGTGGACCCGGTCCTGGTCGACCGCCTGCGGACGCTGCACGCGAGCCGCTGGCAACGGTTCGTGAAGGCGGAGTGGCCCGCGGCGCTCCCCTACTACATGGCGGCCCACGAGATCGCGTTCACCGGCAGCATCCTCGGGGCGATCATCGCCGAGTGGTTCTTCGCGCGGAAGGGATTGGGCTACCTCATCATCCGGGCGACCACCGAGTACCGTGCCGACCGGCTCTATGCGGTGACGCTCATCGCGAGCGTGTTGGCCGTGGGCGCCTACGCGCTGTGCCGCACGGTCGAGCGGGAACTGTTGCGTCGCCGGGGCATCGAACCGGCCGCCTAGGACCTCGCGGGAGCGTCATGGAGTGCGCGAGTCCGCTCGCGCTTTTGGAGGTGGACACGGATTCGCACGGAACGGCCCGTAAGGAAAAGACGGTTCACGCGGAGAACCGACCCCGATCAATCTGGGTGTTTTGCTGCAATGAACTTGGTAGCTCGAGCGTAGCCGGCGACCGGGCAGGGTGGCCGTGTGCGGTTTGGTGCAAGCCACAAGGGACACGTCCCTCTGCGAGGCATGGTATGCCACGAGCGCGTTCTCCCGCCACACAGGGGACACGTCCGCCTGCGATGGGGCATAAGCTTCGATTTATACCAGGCGTAGCCGATTGATCCTGAGTTGCTTGCGTCGATTCGATCTTCTGAACACCTCGAATCTGAACCATGAAACTCCTCTCCGTTGGAGCGCGCGCCGAGTGCCCGTCGCTGAGCTGGCGGTCGTCGTGAGAGAGTCCACGGCCAATGAGAACCCGAAGGTACAAGGCACCGCCGGAGGCGGAGGTGGCGTACTACCATTGCATGTCGCGGGCGGTGGACGGCGAGTGGCTCTTCGAGGCTGAGGACCACGGGAAGTTCCTGGAGGTGTTCCGGAGCCAGGCGGCCTTCACGGGGATACGGATCCTGACCTTCTGCCTGCTGAGCAACCACTTCCACATCCTGCTGGAGGTGCCCAAGCGGCCGGTGGACCGGTTGTCGGAAGAGGAACTGTTCCAACGCCTGGGAGCCGTCTACAGCCCAAACCGTGTGACCGAACTGCGGCGTCAGTGGACGGAACTGCCTGAGAAGAAGCGGGTTCAGTGGGAGGAACCGTACCTGGTGCGGATGTGGGACCTGAGCCAGTTCATGAAGGAGACCAAGCAACGGTTCACGCAGTGGTACAACCGGAAGCAGGGTCGGAACGGCTCCCGATGGCGAAGCCGGTTCACGAGCGTGCTGGTGGGCTTGGACGGCCGTGCATTGGCGACGATGGCGGCGTACATCGACCTGAACCCGGTGAGGGCGGGAATCGTGAAGGATCCGAAGGACTACCGCTGGAGCGGCTACGGACAGGCGATGGGAGGAAACCGGGAAGCCATGGACGCCTACGACCGTGTGATGGAAATGGCCGAAGGGCACGGACGCGGAGACGCATTCGAGGGGTACCGGATGTGGTTGTACCAGAGCGGCGTGCAACAGGGAGTGGAGGGACCTGTTGGTAGGGAACCGGTTCGGAAGGGGATCTCGCCGGAGCGGGTGAAGGAGGTGGTGGCGAACAAGGGCAA
>CAIYXO010000423.1 GCA_903930165.1 uncultured Verrucomicrobiota bacterium
AACCGAACGAAGACGACTTCTGAGGGACCGGCCGGGCCGTTTCCGTTCCTGAGGTGGGCGGGCGGACTCCCGGGTTTCCCGGAGCCGTTTGCCGGCCCCGCCCAGGTCTTCAGACGAGGCATTCGACCATCCCGGGCAACCGCTCGGCGGTCCTCTCCAGCACCTTCAGCGCGAAGTTCCGGTTGGTCTCCGTCCCTTCGGGGAAGAGGATTTCCCACCCGGAGACGTCGAGCCACCGGGTTGAGGTGACGGTGGGGCCCTCGCCGGGGTGACCCAGTCCGATCGAGCCCGTGAAGTGGTCGGCGATCTGGACCGCCGCGGCCAGGCGGTTCTGCCTTTCGGCCCCGGCTGGCGCATGATGGTACTGGGTCGCCAGGACCAGCGAGGGGCTGAGTTCCTGGGTCTTCAGGTAGATCGCCCCGAGTTGGGCATGGTCGCAGCCGAGCACGTCGGTTTCGACGTGGCGTGCGGCGGAGGCGCCTGCCTGGAGGCGTTTCAGGATCTCGTGATAGTGGTCCGGGAACACCGTTCCGAGGACGATCCATCCGACGTCGTGAACCAGCCCGGCGACGTAGTCGAGGTCGTCCCCGGGCTCCGGCGTCGCCAACATGAGCTCCTTGGTCACCATCGCGGTGGCGATGCAGTGCTTCCAGAGGTCCCGCCAGTTGGAGTCCTTGGAACCGGTGAGCCGTTTGAAGTCGTCGATGACCGGGGTCATCATGGCGAGTTCGCGGACCTGGCGGACGCCGACGAAGAACACGGCCTCCTCGAGGTTGGTGACCTTGTGGGCGAGTCCGAAATGGGCGGAATTGACCAGTCGCAGGAGCCGGGCGGTGAGCCCGGGGTCGCGGCGGATCACCTCGGAGATCTGGCCGGCATAACGTTGCTCGGCGGCCAGCAGTTCACGAAGCGCCCCCTGGATGCTTCGCAGCGAGGGCAGCCGGGGACAGAGCCGGACCCGGTTCTGGATCTCCGCCAGTGTGAACGGCCTCGGCGCCGGCCTGGCCGGGATCGGTGCAGCGGTCATTTGACCATGGATCGGCAGGAGTCGCGGGGGACTGAAACGGTTTTTGCTCCGGATCGGAACCGGTGCCGACAGCGGCGCGAGGCCTTTCGGCCCGGTCGGAGACATTCCCGCTCAAGTCCTTTCCCCGGATGCCGATCACGCCCTTGATGATCGCAGACATCGAGCAGTTGATCGGATCCTGTGTGACCGACGTGTTCGGCACCATGCTCAGCATGGACGTACACCCTGCTGCCTCCAACGACCCGGCGGATCCTCCCAGCGAGGCCCACGTCGCGTCCGCGGTGGGCTTCAGCGGGGTGATCACAGGAGTGGTTTACATCTACACCTCGAGCTCCTTCGCCCGCCGGTGCGCCGGATCGATGCTCGGGTTGACCGACGCGGAGATCGACGGCGACGAGATGGTGAACGACGTGATGGGTGAGATCGCCAACATGGTGGTCGGCAACCTCAAGTCGGGCCTTTGCGACCGTGGACTGACCTGCGTCCTCACGATCCCCTCCATCGTCCGCGGCAAGTTCAGCATCGAACCGATCAGTTCGAGCGAGCGGAAGGTCTTCCATTTCACCTGCGAGTCCCGGCCGCTCCTGGTCGAGGTGATGATCAAGCATTCCTCGGAACGCACCGCGTGATCCCAAACTGATTTCCCATCCGCACCTGATTTCACATGAAGCCGAAAATCCTCACCGTAGACGACAGCAAGACGATCCGACTGATCGTTGGAAAGGCGTTCAAGCCGTTTGATGTCGACGTCTTCGAGGCCTCCAATGGCGTCGAGGGTCTCGCCGTCGCATCCCGCGAGAAGCCGGACATCATCATCCTGGACATCACGATGCCGATCATGGACGGCTCCGAGTGTCTCGCGAAGCTCAAGTCCAACCCGGACCTCAAGTCGATCCCGGTGATCATGCTCACCGCCGAGTCCGGCAGGGAGAACGTGCTGAAGATCGCGAAGATGGGCGTGCGCGACTACCTGGTGAAGCCCTTCATGGAGGATCTCCTGATCGAGCGCGTCGGACGGGTGATCGAACTCAAGGCGAAGGGCGAGGGGGTCAAGAAGGCCAAGCGCTACGACGATCCCCTGAGCGTGCTCGTTGTGGACGACAAGCCCGCCATCATCGAGCAGATCAAGTCCGCGGTCGCCGACACCCCGTGGACGGTCCATGGACGCACGCAGACCGGCGAGGCCGTCGACTTCTGCTCCCAGAACCTGCCCGACGCCATCCTCGTGAGCCTCACGCTTCCGGACAACGCGGGCTTCACCCTCTTCCAGATGTTCCGCGCCAGTGCCAAGACCAAGGCGACGCCGGTCTTCGGCATGTGTGTGAAGACGGCTTCCGAGGAACAGCTCCGCGCACAGCAGGTGGGCTTCACCGGTGTGGTGACCAAGCCGCTGGATCCGGATGAGCTGAAGTCCAAGATCTGCCGCTCGTTGAACCTCGACACCTCCTACAAGTACTTCCAGCAGAGGGACGGCGTCCTGGTGCTTTCCCTTCCGGCCACGCTCACGCCGAACGTGGCGAACGAGATCAGTCTCCAGCTCCGACCGAAGGTGGCGGAGGCCGTGGACTCGGGCCTCGGGAAGATGGTCGTGGACATGGGCCAGCTGCGCGTGGCGGACGTCAATCTCGTCCGACTGGGCATCTCGGCGATCCAGCTTTGCGGCGAACTCTCCCTCAAGCACCGGCTGGTCGGCTCCAGCCTGGTCCAGCAGGAATGCCGCAACTACGAGGAAACCAAGGACTGGCAGTTCGTCGCCTCCTTCGAGGAGGCGGTGGCCGCCCTGAACGACCCCATGGCTGTGGCGGCCTGACCGGCCGCACCATCCTGGTGGCGTCATCGCAAGGACGTGATGCGCTCCACAATCAACCTGGGATTCGTCGTCGCGGTTTCCGCGGCGACGGTCCATTCCGCCCCGCAGGGCTATCTTGCGGTCGTCGGCCCCAAGCCGCTGATGTTCGCCCGCCCCTCGGTCCCGTTGGCGCTGGCGATCTCGCGGCTTCCGGCGCTGGCCGCCGTGACCCCGGATCCGCGGCTGCGCTACGGCTCGGAAACCAACGAGCCGGTGATCATGCCGCCGCCGCCCGGGAGTCCGACCAACGCTGTCGCCAAGCCGGCCGCCCCGCCGGCAACCGTCTTGACGGAGGCGGGTTCCGGGGCCGACGGAACCGCCCAGCCCGGGCCGCAGGGACCTCCCGCGATCCCGGCCGAGGGCATCCTTCCGGGGGGCTTCGGTATCCCCGGTGGACTCCAGATTCCCGAGGGTGTCTATCCGCCGGGAGATCCGCGTCTCCAGTCCGACCGGGGACTTCCGCTGTTGTCGCCCCAGATGCTGGTTCCGTTCTTCCGGAATCCGGCGACCACCAACCGGACGAATCCGATCTACCTGTCGGTTCCGTTCCTGCCGGGCCAGCCGGCGGCTCCCGGGAACGTACCGCCTCCGGCCGCCTCCAGCACCGCCACCTACGAACAACACTGATCCATGAAACGCACCCCGACGACTCGGTCCCACCCA
>CAIYXO010000424.1 GCA_903930165.1 uncultured Verrucomicrobiota bacterium
GGTTGCGGGAACACCCGGATCGGGGCAGGGGCGAGCGGCACGGCGATGTCGAGGCCGCCCTGCCGGTAGGTCATGGTTCCGCCGACCAGGTAGAACGCCTCGCCGTTGGTCGGCGCCGCGTCGAGGGTCGGGATGATGATCCAGGAGGCGCTTCCGGACGCCCGGGTTCCGAGTGTGCCGGCACCTCCGACGCCGGTGATCCCGGCGAGCTGGGGCTCGCGGATCCCGAAACGGGTGGTGACGGTCTCACCGTTCACGTTGCGGACGTCGAGGGTGATGAAGAGGTTCTCGATGGGCTCGTCGGTGTCGTTCTCCATCTCGAGCCGGGCGTTGAAGGCGTCGCGGGTGAGGACGGCGCGCTGGTCGATGCGAAGCCGTACCCGGGCGCAGGTCTCGTTGCCGTCCTTGGGCGTTTCCCAGAACGGCAGTCCGCTGCGGCGGGACTTGGACGAGATGCCGGTGACCGCCTTCGGGCCGGTGAGGCTGGCCGGCGGGGGGTTGGTGCGACAGCGGAACTCGTAGCCCGGAGGCGCCTCGAATCCGAGCACCGGTTGCAGTTCGTCCAGGTAGTCGGCGAATTCATCCGTGGTCAGCGTTCCGCCAGCGAGGGGAACCAGCTCGTAGACCTGGAAGTACAGGTCCACGAGGTCACATCCGGTGGAATCGAACACGTAGGAGGCGGTCTGGCGATTCACCACGTTCGGACCGCACAGGTATTCCCACAGCATGCGCGCGGTCACCGAGCAGCGGCCGTCCTGCCATCCCTTGGCTCCGCCGAATCGGGTCGCCGCCGCCTTGGAATCGCCCGAACCGGCCCCGGCGCCCCCGGCGGGCAGGCGACGGATGATCGCGGGAACACGGATCGAGGTGCGCGCAGCCAGGGTGCCGATGTCGGTGATCAGGGGCGTCACGGTGAAGGCGGAGCCCTGGGGGAAGTCGAACACGACGTTCTCGGCGTTGATGAGCCCGTGGTTCTCGAGGGTGAACTCGACCTGGAACTCCTCGCCGGGGAACTGCGCGATGTCGAGCGAGGCCGGGGAGATGGTCACCACCGGCATGGGCACCTGCGTCTCGAAGATGCTCTCGATCTCGATGCTGTAGCGGTCCTCGACCGTGGTCGGAGTCACCGTGAAGTTGTACCGGACGGTCTCGCGGGGCAGGAACGCGGTGATGTTGGTGCGGCCGCCTGCCGGCACCAGCGCGGACTGGCGGAAGGCCGTGTGGCCGTCTGCGGTCACGTCGACGAGGTAGTAGGCCTCGGTGAGGTTGGTGAACAGCACCTGGCCGTCGGCGTCGGTGTGGTTGGTGGCCACGGTGTCGCCGCCCAGGGCCTCGCGAAGGACCACGAGGGCGTTGGTGAGACGCGGGCCGCCGGCGGCGAAGTAGGTGTACTCGTCCTCGGCGACCAGCTGCAGTTCACCGCGTCCGTCGCTCGTGCAGCGGAAATCGAACGGGACGGCCACGGCGGCGAGGCGGCTGTTGAGGGCCACGGTGCCCGGATAGTCGCCCAAGGGGAGGTCGGCCGGCGGATTGAGCCGGAGGGTGACCACGGTGTTGGAGCCCGGGGGCAGGGAATCGAGGCGTCCCGGGGAGGCGAGGCTGAGCCAGGCGTTGCCGGGGATCAGGATGTCCAGCGGACCGGTGTCGGCCCCGCCGTCGTTGCGCACCGCGAACGTCACGGTGGTCGAGCGCCCGCGCAGCATGGGTTGCTCCAGGCGTCCCGGGTTGATCGTGAGGCGCGGCGTCAGCCGTTCCTGCTGTATCGGAACGACGAGGTCCAGTGTCACGCCTTCGGCCGTGGCGACGCGCAGAATGGCCGTCGAGCGGGCCGCGGTGGTGTTGACCGCCGTGACCAGCAGCTCGATGTCGGTCGTGGCGTTGGCTCCGAGCCGGTTCGTTCCGAGCCGGGCCGCGACGTTCACGCTGGGGTGGTTGGTCACCACGCTGACGGCGACTCCGGTGAGCGGTTGGTCGGCGAGGTTCCTGAGCTGGGAGGTTGCGGTCACATTCGAACCTTCAACCACGGTAACCGTTCCGAACCCGGTGGAATCGATGCCGAGGATGGTGAAGTCGTCCTGGGCCGCGGGCATCGGCAATCCGGGATAGGCGGCCGCGATCTCGTAGTGTCCCGCCTCGCTCGGCAGGGGAAGGAACTCGCCGGCGAACCCGCCGTTGACGTCGGTCGTGGCGCGGATCGTCCGGCTGAAGCCCCGGACACGCAGGTGGATGACCACCGGCACCGAGCGGGCCGGCGAGCCGTCGGCAACCCGCGTTGCGGTCCCAGACAGGGGAATCACCGTGCCGGGAAGGACGGTCCCCGCGGTGGTGGAGACCACGGCGTTGTAGGAAGGACCGGAGACGGTTGCGGTGTCGGAGATCCTCGTGTTGTTGTTCTCCAGCAGTTCGACGACCCGGTCCGTCGAGTCGGCCTGGAGGATGACGTAGTAGGCTCCGGGCTGGTCCGGCAGGCGGAGGTTCAGCGTCTGGTCGATGAACCCGCCCGCGGCAATGGAACCCTCGTGGGTGATCTGGGCGGCGAGGGTGTCGTTGCCCAGGACGTTGTCGGAAGACAGGTAGGCCCGTTGGACGATCGGGTTGGTGGAAGCCACCACGCCCCGGTTCTCGACACGGAATCCCACGGCGACCTGGCCGCCGGTGATCGACTCGGCCGGGATCTGGATCCGGCTGACGACGAGGTCGGGACGGTCGGCGTCGCTGACCACCAGCTGCGTGGTACCCGGAGTGAAGCCGGCGGCCGAGGCCGTCACGGTGACGGTGCGGTTGCCGTCGGAGACGCCGTCATTGACGGAGGCCACCTCGAAGTCGACGCGGTTCGTGCCGGCCGGAATCGTCACGCTCGCCGGAACACGGGCCTCGGCGACGTCCGAGGATGCGAGGTTCACCGTGAGCGCGGACGCGGTGGAGGTGTTGCGGAGCACGGCGCCACGGGTGGCGGGCGTGCGGCCTTCGGGAACGACCTCGTCCTCGAGGAACACGATCAACGTCGGGCCGTCGTTGTCGGTCACGGTGAGGATGTCGGGAGCGATCTCCGCCACAGCGGAACCGGTGACCGAGTCCAACACGGATCCGCCCAGCGTCACCACGCGGCTGCCGTCCACGATCGCGTTGTCGACCGCGGCGACCGGGAAGCTGACGGAGGCGGCGTTGGCCGGGATGACGACCGAGGTGGGGACCCGGACGGCGCCGATGTCGCCGCTGACCATGGCCACGGTGACCGCCCTCGAAGTGACCGGGGTACGGGTGAGGGTGGCGGTGGTGGCGTTGGGGCCGGCTCCTTCACTCACGGTGCGGGAGGTCAGGGAAAGGGAAACGGCGGGACGGTCGTTGTCCTCGACCGAGACACTCACCGAAGCCGGGGCAAATCCCGCCGCCGCCGCGGTGACCGTGTAGCTGTTGGTGCGTTCGACCAATGTGTCCTCGACCGCGGTCAGCGTGAACGCGCGCTGGGACTCTCCGGCGGGGATGGTCACCGTGCCGGGCACGGAAAGCTGTGCCGAGTCGGCGCTGGTGAGCTGGATCGTGAGGGGCACCGCGGAAGCCGGGATGCGGCTCACGGTGGCCGCCAGTGTCCGGCCTTCTGCGACGTTGGTCGCAGCCACCTGGAACACCAGGCGGGCCACGTCGTCGTCGAGGACGGTGATGGTGGTCGAGTCGCCCTCGAAGCCGGTTGCCGAGGCTCCCACGGAAACCGTGACGGGGCCGTCGTACTCGTCATCGGGGCGGGCCATGACCTCGAAGACCGCAGTTGCCTGGCCTTCGGGAATCACCACGGATGTCGGGACGACCAGTTCCGAGGCGTCGGAGCCCGAGAGGGCGACGGTGAGGGCCGCGGCCCTGGACCCGTTGCGGGACACGGTGCCGGCCACGGCGACCGCGCCGTCCTCCCGGGTGGTCGGGGAGTTCAGTCGGATGCCGAGGCGGAGGGGGACGGTGGTGGTGGTCAAGGCGATCGCGGTGTTGTTGTCCTCGTTGGATTCGGGGATGGCGTTTCCGATGTCGGCGCGAGCGACCAGACGGAGGATCCCGGCGTCGCCAAGTTCCGCGACGGCGACCGAGTTGGTCCGCCACAGGCTGCCGCCCGCGGGGATGGTTGCGGTGACCGATTCGGTCTGCAGCAGGGTGTCGTCGCCCGCGGTGGCGTCGGGGCTGACCGACAGGGCGTTCTGCCAGGTTCCCGAGAGGGCCACGGTGCCGCGGTTGGTCAGGAGCGTGAGCACCTGGAAGGGGACCCCGGGTTCCGCGGTCGCGGGCGCCACGATGGAGACGACCGCGAGGTCCGGCGCGCTCTCGATCTCCAAGGTTGCGGCGTTGTTGTCCTCGGCGGTGTCGTCGAGGTTGAACTCGGCCACCTGGTCCGCAGCGTCCTCAAGGACCCGGACCTCCAGTGCGCCATAGACGTTGGCGGTGTCGGGGAGGGTGAAGGTGACGACCCGATTGGTGCCGGTGCCCGGTGCGAGCTCCGACGCGGGGAAGGCGACCTCCGTGGTGAGGAGGGTCAGGCGACGGGCCGTGTTGCTGACCACGACCTGCGCGGTCCATGGACCGGCCGCCGACCTGAGGCCGAGGTTGGTCGTGGCCCACCGGAGCGTGACGGACTGCGTCGGCAACCATCCCGAGGATGGAGTCGCCGAAAGGTTCCGAACGACCAGGTCGGGATAGTTGGCGAAGGTCGAGGTCAGGGCGGCGGAGCGGCTGTTGTTCGACTCGCCGGTACCGGAGGCGTTGGCCTCGGCGACCGAATCGGCCGCGTCGGCGGTGACCGTCACCTCGAGGTTGCCGGTGGCTGCGACGCCGTCCGGGAGCCTCAGGGTCGTGGTCCGGTCGATCTGCGATCCCGGCGCGAGAGGCGTCCGCGCGTCGCCGACGACCCGGCTCACGAGCGCGGCACCTTCCGAGTTCCGGATCACGACGCGGTCGCCGAAGGCGTTCGTGGTCGCCGCATCGCCTCCGTTCCGGACGGTCCAACGGACCTCGACGTCACCTCCGGAGGTGGTCGTCGCCGGCATCGGAGTGACGGCAGTGACCAGGAGGTCGGGCGAGGTCAGCGTTTCGAAGAGGGGCTCCGGCGAACCCGGGGTCACCGGGACCATCCGGAAACGAAGCACCGGCGTCACCCCAGCCTGGTGGGCGAACGAGTTCAGGACCATGAAGTAGTTCCCGGTCCTCGGCAGCGTCTGGGCGTCGCGGTTGCGATCCGCGTAGGATTCCCAGAGCAGGGTTCCGTCCTCGGAATAGATCCTCGCATAGGGCCGTTCCGCGAATCCGGCGCTGGTCAGCGAACTGAAGTAGAACCGGTCGCCGGCGTTGGCGGAGAACCTCCGGACCTCGGTTCCCTGGGCGACCGGGAAGCGGACCTCCACCGTCGATCCGAGGGCGATGGCCGGCGCGCCGGTGGCGTCGATGACGCGGAAGCGGAAACCGTTGGTGTCCGCTCCGTTCATGCGGAACGCGAGCCTGTGGAGCCCGGCTTCCGCACGGATGAGCTGATAGCCGAAGCTCCACTCGACATTCTGGAGCGTCCGGTCGGTGTAGTAGTCGGACCTGTCGGAGGACAAGGAGTGATAGACGGTGTCCGAAGGGGTCTCGAGGTTGTCGACCAACAGCAGCGACTCCCTGGGGAGTTGAAACTGGTAGACCGAGCGGGTTCCCGGGGCGGTGATGGCGCCTTGGGTCGCCATGCCGAGGGTCAAGGGAGACTCGGTGTCCTGCAGGCTCCACAGGACGAACTGATGGACTCCAGACGCCTGTTCGACCCAGGCCGAACTGCTGACGTGCAGGAACTGCGTTCCCGGCCGGGTGACGGTGAAGGGAGTCCCCATCCGCTGAACCGTGCCGAGGTCCTGTCCGCTGCGCAGCGGTTGGAACCAGTCGACATAGGTCGGATTGGCGTAGCCGTCGACGTTCCGTCCATCGACCACGAAGGAGTCTCCGGCGGCCGCCTCGAAGCGGTAGAGGGCGCTGGCGTTGGCCGGGGTGTTGGTCGCGGTGATCAGGATTCCCGGCGTGATGGGCCGGGCCACCGCGTCGACATCCCAGAGCACGAAGTCGAACTCCGGAGGCGTCAGGGTGCCGGCGCCGTCGAACGAGAGCGTGTAGTCGCCGGCGGGAACCTCGATCGGGACGCCGCCGGAAACCGGGTTGGAGTCGATGTCGGCGTAGGGGAGCCAATCGCTGTTCCGGACGATCTGATCGGGGCGACGAAGGCTGTAGTAGACGTTGGCGTTGGTCCGGGTGTCCAAGAGCAGCCGGCGGGTCTCGTTCAGGCGGAAGGTGTAGGAGACGGTCCCGTTGGGACCCGGGATCACGGCGTGGACCGGGGTGTTGAAGGCGAGGCCGGAGGCGGTCTCGCGCACGGTGTGAAGTCGGAAGCCGAACGAGGCCGCCGCGGCGGTTTCGGTTTCGGGGCCCCCGAAGAGGATCAGGTATTCGCCGGTCTCCGGAAGCGTCCAGACCGCGGGCGTCGAGTCGACGTAGGTGGTCTGGAAGTAGGCTCCCGAGGGACGGAAGACGGTGAACAACGGCCGTTCGGACCATCCATCTGCAGGCTGTCCGAGATACCGGATCGTTTGGCCGGCGGTTCCCCGGAACCGCCGCATCGAGGCGGAGATCGCCGGCGCGTTGGTGATCCGGATGTCGGTGTCGAGGGCGACCAGCGGCGCGTCATCGCCCCGCAGCAGGCGGAACCGGAACGGCCCCGGCCCGCGGACCACCAGCTGGTAGTCACCCTGTTCGGCCTGGAAGAACCGGTAGGTCCGGGCTTCCCAGTCGGCGGATGTCAGCAGCTCGTTGTTCAGGATCAATCCGTCCCGGCTCCTGAGCTGCCAACGCACCGTGGTGTTGGTGAGGACGTCGACGCCGATGAAGGTGGGTTGGTGGAGGGTGAAGGTGAAGGCGTTGGTCTCGTTCGAGTCGGCAAGGCTGCCCTCCACGATCGAGTCGAACGCCAGCGGCGTTCCTTCGTAGGCGGGAAGCGGCGTGACGCCACCGTCGTCGACCTGGAACCGGAAGCTGGCGTTGGTGGCCGATTCGTTGATCCAGCCGAGATGGACCAGGGCGTGCCGGCCGGACAGGCGGGTGGTGAAGGTCCGGCTCCCGGCGAGACCTTCATGGAAGATCAGGCGTCCTGACGGATCGATCCATGCCCAGACGGGGCGGCTGACGAGGTTGCTCAGGCCGAGGAAGCGGTTGGTGAGTGTCTGTCCCGCGGAGAGGACGATGGAATGGGCGAAGGAGCCGTTGGGCGGCTGGAAGCCTACGCTGGTCTCGGCGCCGAGCGCGAGAGCCGGGGCGGAGTCCAAGGCCAGGAGGCGGAAGGCGTAGGCGCCGAGGTTTTCACCCGAGGTGGAGACGGTGACGGTATACGAGCCGGGGACGAATCGCCATGCCAACGGCTGGTCGTTGTTGAAGCTGGTTCCGGCGACGTATCCCAGCGGACCGTCGATCCGCCAGTTCAGCGGCGAATTGGTGAGGCTGTCGAAGTGGTAGATTCCGGCCGCCGGAACATCGAAGGTGTGGACGACCTGTTGGCCGGGCACGTCGATCCGCCCCTCGACCGTCGATCCCATGGCGAAGGGAACGGTGGTGGAGGGGGATTCCCTGAGCACCCAGGTGAGGCTTGAGGGATCTTCGGTCTCCCAGAGCGCACCGCCCACCGCCAGCGTATAGGTTCCGGTCACCGGGGTGACCCAGGGCGCGGAGAGGTTCGCGGACTGGTCGAAGACGTCCACGCCGTTGGGTCCTATCAGGCGCCAAGCGGGCCTCGAGCCGGTCCAACCCGTCCGGTCCACCACGTCGGCGACCAGGCGCTGACCTGCGATGAGGTTGTACCGGGCGAAGCGGGAAGCGCGGCCGGTGGCAAAGGCCAGTTGGTTGGTGGTGCCGACCGTGAACAGCGGTCCCGCCTCGGCGGTGACCAACTGGAAGCGGTAGGAGGGAGTGGCGTTGCCGGAGCCGAAGACGCTCAGGGTGTAGGCACCCGGAATCAGGTCGTGGATCCACCAGGAGTCCGAGTTGAAGGAGCCCTGAACGACGTTCCCAGCCGGTCCGTCGAGCGTGAAGCGGGCAGGCGAGGACGTGAGGGGATCGATGGAGATCCGGAGCGGGCCCGCCGCGTTGAAGGTGTAGCGGTTGACCGCGCCAGGGCCGCCGACGGCGCCGTCAACGGGTGTGTTGAGGGCCAGGGAGGCGGTGGTGTCGGCAACCTCGTTCAACCGGAGGACCA
>CAIYXO010000425.1 GCA_903930165.1 uncultured Verrucomicrobiota bacterium
AACCGGATCTCCGGCGCCGCGTCGCGTCCCCCGCCCTCCCGGACCCAGCGGTCGACGAAGACGCTCCGGACGCGCCGCACCGTCCCACCGCTCATGCTGCCCGCGCCGTGGATCCGACCGTCGACGCCCCAGTTCATGGAGTTCATCAGCGCCTGGACGTTGAGGCGGTTCGTCGCGTAGGGCGCGTAGTCGGAGGCGAAGCCGGTGAAGACCTTCTCCCGGAGGTCCGCGACGCCATCGCCGTCCTCGTCGCGGGCGTAGAGCAGGTCCGGCGTGGCTCCGACGAACACGCCGCCTCTCCAGCAGGTGACCGCGGTCGGCCACGGCAGGCCGTCGAGGAACACCGTGGAACGGTCGGGCTTTCCGTCGCCGTCCGTGTCCTCGAGCAAACGCACCCGCCCCAGCTGCTCCGGTCGGCGCTCCGAGTAGTCGCGCATCTCCACGACGTAGATCCGTCCCGCCTCGTCGAAGGACATCGCCACCGGACTCGTCACCAACGGCTCGGCGGCCATTAGTTCCATGCCGAATCCGGGTCTGACCGCGAAGGTCGCCACGGCCTTGTCCGGCGCGGTGGCCGGCACCCGGGGAATCTCGCCCACGTCCGGTCCCTCCGTCGCGGCGGAGAGCCGAAGGAAGCCGAGTCCGAAAGCCAGGAGACTGAACCGTGGAAGCACGCATTGAGCGTCGTCGAACCCGGCGGCCCGCCACCAGCCGAAAGCCCCGCTACCCGCCCCAGACACCGCCGTTCCCGACCATCCCGGAATTGCTTTGACCGCCCGGCGTCGCGACCCGTCAACTTGGGCGCGTCCCCATGAAACTTTCCCGCCGCTCCGCCCTGACCGCAGCCGCCGGTCTGGCCACCTCCCTCTCGGTCCGACTCGACGCCGCCGACGCCGCCTCGGGCATGAAGGGGCACATCCACCACTCGGTCTGCAAGTGGTGCTACCCGAAGGTCTCCCTCGAGGACCTGTGCGTGGCGGGCAAGGCGATGGGCCTCCAGTCGATCGAGCTGCTCGGGCCGCAGGAGTGGCCCGTCCTGCAGAAGCACGGTCTCACCTGCGCCATCACATCGAACCCGGTGAAGGACGGACTCGGCGGGATCAACAAGGCGTTCAACCGCGTCGAGCACCACGACACGCTCGTCTCCGCCTACGAGGAGTGGATCCCACTCGCCGCCAAGGCGGGCCTGAAGAACGTCATCTGCTTCTCCGGCAACCGCGACGGCCTCGACGACGA
Source organism: uncultured Verrucomicrobiota bacterium (assembly GCA_903930165.1). Taxonomy (GTDB): domain Bacteria; phylum Verrucomicrobiota; class Verrucomicrobiia; order Limisphaerales; family UBA9464; genus SXXZ01. The sequence continues at coordinate 1,237 of CAIYXO010000425.1, forward strand.
GACGGGGATCAGGAACTGCGCGAAGGGCCTGCAACGCCTGATGTCCCTGTGCGAGAAGTCGGGCATCACGCTCGTGATGGAGCTGCTGAACTCCCGCGTCGACCACCGCGACTACATGTGTGACAGGTCCGCCTGGGGCGTGGCGCTCTGCAAGGCCGTGGGTTCGGAGCGCTTCAAGCTGCTCTATGACATCTACCACATGCAGATCATGGAGGGCGACGTGATCGCCACCATCCGCCGGGACAACAAGTATTTCGCCCACTACCACACCGGCGGCGTCCCGGGCCGGAACGAGATCGACGAGACCCAGGAACTCAACTACGCGGCGATCATGAAGGCCATCGTGGCCACGGGCTACCAGGGTCATGTCGCCCAG
>CAIYXO010000426.1 GCA_903930165.1 uncultured Verrucomicrobiota bacterium
CGGCCTCCGGGGCTTCGCCGCGGTTCCCGCGACCGTCATCGGAAAGCCCGTCGCGCGCCCGCAGGGCTCCGTGGCCGGCTTCCCGCAGGTGCAGGTGATCAGCCCGGCGGGACTCGAATCGACCGACGCCTTCCACTGGAGCGCGGCCACCCGGAAGCTCTACGCCATCCGGCCCTGCATCGCGAAGATCAGCTGGCCGACCACTTTCCTCAGCGGCGACACCAACCTCCTGGTCACGGTCTCGGCCAACATCTGGCCGCGGACGCCGACGGTCCATGTCGCGGGTTCGCCGGCCGAGGTGGAGCCGGCCTACAACGGGGTGTTCCCCTACAGCTTCCGCGAGATCCTCCACACCGCCCGCACCGACGGCGTGGCCGCGACCCATTCCGCCGCGGTCGATCCCGGCTCCAGGATCTTCACCGCCACGACGCCCGGCTACGCGGTGCTGCACTACCTGAAGTCCGACGGCAACAGCCCGGATCCGATGGTGCACGCCCCGTACTTCGAGGTGGTCCGCACCTACGCCGCCGCGGCCGCCCCGGAGCGCCAGTCCGGGGTCGCCTGGACGGTCGGGACCACGTTGACCCACGCGGCCCATTCCGACTACGCCGGCAAGACCGGCCACGTCCTTCAGCCGCTGGCCCCCATCGATGCCGAGGGCCCCGACCGTGCGTACGACTTCACCTCGCGCACCGGTGCGATCATCCCGGTGAACCTCGTCGTGTCGGGCACGCCGATCCAGAACCTCACGGTCGTCTGGTACCGGATGAACCCCATCGGGGTCGCCTGGCCGCAGGTGCCGATCACCTACAGCCTCGCCTGGCCCACCAACGCCCCGGGCATCGTCATCGCCAGCCAGACCGGTTCCGGTCCGCTCTCCGACACCGCCTACCCGCAGCACCGCATCTACAACCAACCGGATCCGACCAAGGCCGGCTACAACCCCAACGAGGAACACGCCGCGATGTTCCCCACGGATTCCGGCGAGGCGGCCTTCGCGCTGCGTTCGGACCTGAACGCCTTCTCCGCCGTCTCGGAGCCGTTCGTCCTGGTGAAGTACAGGAACCCGTCCGACACCACGCGCTGGGCCCACAAGGTCTTCCAGGTGGTGGCGGAGGAGGCGCCGTATTTCTTCCGGTACTCCGGGGTCGCCGGCACGGAGGTCGCCCCGCCGATGCCGCTGTCCCTCCTGCCGCGCGCCGTCAAGAACACCTTCACCTCCGGCCCCGGCTGGGAGGACTACAAGGGCACCCTCTACGCCCGCGCCGCCGGGCCCGAGGGTTCCTCCACCAACCTGGTCGTCCGCTGGTACTACCCGCTCCAGGAGGGCTGGTGGTTCGACCTCGACGGCGACGGGGTCAACGACCGCACGGTCGGCACCGAGATCCCGTGGCTGGACCGCCACGGCTCGGGTCACACCGCGCTCACCGACGGCACGCCGGTGGCGGTGGACTACCTCCTGTCGTGGCCCGACGCCCCGGTGCTGGAGGTCGGCTCCAGCGTCCTCGGCGCCCGCAACGGCCTGCCGTCGGTCGGCAGCATGGCCCGGGTCCAGATCATCCACGACGACGCGGCCCCCGACCTCACCGTCCCGACCAACGGCCTCGCCCGGCTCTACGATCCCGTCTCCACCCGCTCCATCGCCCTCGCCGCCGGGGAGTCCATCCCGGGCTCCATCGTCCGCGAGGCCGACGGCGGCAAGGAGGTGTTCACCGACCTGCCCGCATTCCTGCGGAACCGTCTCCGGTACGACCCGCTGCAAC
>CAIYXO010000427.1 GCA_903930165.1 uncultured Verrucomicrobiota bacterium
ATGCCATCGAGGTCCTTGGGCCCCAGCGCCGCCGCCTGGACCAGCACCTGGCGGTCCGCGTCGAGGAGGTAGATCACGCAGTCTGCGAAGCCGAGGTGGGAGATGCACTTCCGGATGACCTCGCGCAGCACGTCCTTTTCCTCGTACAGCGGCGAGAGCGACGTGGCGAAGGCGGCGATGTGCTTCTGGAGCTCGGCCGCGCGGGCGAGGGCCTGGAACGCCTCGGCCTGTTCGGTGATGTCGTGGAGGTTGACCACGAGTCCCTCCACGCCCGGGACGCCGAGGCAATTGGTGATGACGGACTCGGCCCAGCGGACGCTCCCGTCCGGGGTTCGGATCCGGTAGCCGGTGATCCGCTTCGGAGCGGAAGGGCGGTCCAGCACCTCACGCAGGGCCTGCGTGAGACGATGGAGATCCTCCGGATGCACCGATGAGAAGAAGCCGTCACGGGTTGCGACCTCATCCCCCTTCACGGATCCGAGGAAGCGCCTGGCCGCGGCGGTCATGAATCGGACGGAACCTTCCTGGTCGAGAACGCAGGTGGCGTCGAAGGAGTGTTCTCCGAGGGCCCGGAGCCGTTCCTCCGACTGGAGGACGAGCTTCATCTGCCTGCGCTGTCCATGCAGCCAAATCCCTCCCAGCAGGAAGGCCGCAAACGCCAACGCGGCTCCGATCCGGAGCGTGTTCCGGTCCAACCATGGTGCCCGGATCAGCTCCACATCCTCCAATCGCGACGGGTAGATCGAGACCACATGATGGTCGGGCGTGCCCACCTCAACGATGGAAAGCCCGGTGACGCGGAGGACGGCGTCGATGGGAAACCGTTCCCGGACTCCGGTCCCGTGGGGAAGTCGGACATGGAATAGGCCCTGGGACGTGGCGGTGGTGTCTTCGAGCAGGACGATCTCGCGGCCCTGACCCACCGTCGGGGTGGTTTGGTGTCCCATCACGCGTCCCTGGATCCGGAGCCGGATCGCGTCCAGGCGGTTGGAGTGTGCATGTTCCAGTCCGGCGTCGATCGGATCCGGTAGCGGGCTGGTGCCCAGTGTCCTGACCGTCGCCTGCTGGATCCAGGTCCGTCCCTCGGACTCGGCGGCGCGGCCCGTGATCTCGATCCGTTCGCCGGACGGATGAAGCGAGCTGGTTTGCAGGAGAACCCTGACCGGTCCCAGTTCGTCGACGCAGTAGAGGCGGTTGGGGCGGGATTGAAACAGGACCACGGCCTCGCTCCGCACCAGGTCTCCGGTGGTGGAGTGTCCAAGGATATCCGGGGATCGGACCGGCAGCGGGGTCTCGCCGCCGGCGCTTTGGACGTCCGCTCCCAGGAGGACCAGCGAGCCCAACACGAGCGCCATCCAGAAGGAGATGGGCCTGAGGCTGATTCGTCGACTTGTGGGGACCGGGGACACGGGATACGCCTGCCTACGGCAAAGGGCTGATCGGGTCGATACGTCGATTGGCGTAGCGGACGGCGGCCGCGTTCAACCGGCGATCGTACGGACGACACCGTCGGACTCGAGGCCGGCCAGGAGGTCCCAGCGGTTGGGCCCAAGGCAGAAGGGCAGATCCCCTGCGAGATCGGGTTCGGACGCGAGGCGTCTGCCGTTCCGTGCGTGGCGGGCGACCTGCACGCCTTCGTCGGC
>CAIYXO010000428.1 GCA_903930165.1 uncultured Verrucomicrobiota bacterium
CCTCGCCGACCGGGGCGTTGGCCGGGAAGACGGACGTCCCACCCAGGGCGTCGGCCGCCTCGACCCGGAATGCCACCAGCCCCGGGGTCTGCCGTTCCGGGATCCGTGCGGTCCAGAGACCGTCGCCCGCGACCGCATCGCCCGCGACGCCGAGGTCGTTCATCGGAACCCGCGTGAGGTTGGTCAACGGATCGGCACGGAACACCGCGGCGAGGGATCCGATGCCGTCCGGATCGGAGGCCCGGGCGGTGACGAACGCGGCCTCGCCGACGACGGGGAGCACCGGGAAGTGGGAGACCTCGAAGACCGCGGGCCCGGCGTTGGGGACGCGGCGGCTGTTGGCCCGACCCGGGGTGCCGAGGTTCCGGGGGATCTCCAGGCGCATGGGCAGCTCCAGCCAGTTGCCACGGAGACGGAGCAGCACCTCGGGCCAGCCGGCGAGCCAGCGGGCACGGGCGCGGAGCGTCACACGAGCCCCTTCATGGAGTCCCGCACGGAGAAGTCCGCGCACGCGGTTGATGCCGGTGTCGCCGCGACCGGGGGCCACCAGGTGCAACGACCGGCGGCCGGCCCACGCTCCGCCCTCCTCGATGAACGACGAGAGGTGGTTGCCCTGGAACACCCAGCCAGAGGCGTTGGGCAGGGTTCCCGCCTCGAAGCCGCCGTTGGTCTGGTAGGACGCCGTGCCAAGGAGGACCTCGACGCCGTCGACGAGACACTCGCCGGCGCCCTGGAGGGTGAGCTGGACCTGGTTGAATCCGTACTGCGAGGTGCCCTGGTCGAGGATCCCGGTGACCTCGAAGGTGGTCCACGGCGCCTTGTCCCGCTCGTCGGAAGCCGCCCAGGTGGAGGGACGGAACGGGTCCGCCGCCGGATCCACGCGCTCCAGGGTGGATCCTCCGCCGTCGGCCAGTTCCGGCCAACGTCCGCCATCGCCCCAGACCATGGCATCCTCCTCGATCCAGACCGTCCGGTTCGTGGTTCCGCCGCCCGGCGCGGGCACCGTGACCACTTCCGGGTAGGACAGGGCGAGGCGTTCGCCGGAACCGCGGAGCGAGCCCTGCCAGTTCCCGAGGACGAGGCGCGTGTCCAGCGTCGGGTGGCTGCGCATCAGGCGGTCCGCGTTCCTGGCCACGACGAGATATCCGCCGGGGTTGATCGAGACGACCGTCGGGAAGGTGAACTCGACGCCGTCGGTGAAGGCCCAGCCGGCGAGGTCGACGCGCTGGCCTCCGCGGTTGTGGATCTCGACGAACTGGTCGTTGTCGTCGCCGGAGATGGGCTGGTACTGGACCTCGTTGATGACGATCCGGCCGAGCCGGGGTCCTGAGTTCGGTTGTCCGGGGGTGGACGAGGCGAGCGGCCGGAGGAGGTCGGCGCCGTCGGCGGCACGCCCGAAGGACACGCCGGCGGGAAGGGCGCCGTAGCGGACCACATGGACCGCATTGGATGCGGCATCGAGGAAGAACAACCGTCCGCCGGCGGGGGACAGGGCGAAGCCCAGCGCGGATCCGTCGAGCACGAGGCGGCCGCCCGCCGGGACGAGGGTGCCGGCGGGGAAGACATGGCGGCGGGCGGACGGGTCGTCGGTGATCACGGCGCCGGAGAGGTCGGCCTCCGCGCCGGAAAGGTTGGAGAGCTCGACGAACGGGGTGGCGCCGGGACCGGGACGCGTGAGCAGTTCATCGATGCGGACGGCGGACGGCCCGGGGCGCAACCAGGGGTCGTCGAAGCCCGGGGAACCGCCTTCGCGGGCGCTGGCGGACCAGGCGAGCGGGTCGGCCTCGCCGAAGCTGGGGCGGGCGAGCACGATGGAATGACCGGTGTCGGAGCCGGCCTCGGGCCACGGGGCGCGGTCGTCGTATTCGAACTCGAGACGGATGGCGCGGTTCTCGTCCCGGAGCCGGACCACGCCGCCACCGGAATTCAGCCGTCCCTCGAACGTTCCCGCGGGCGCGAATCCGTGGCGTTGGGCGAAGGCGGCGGCATCGCCGGCGAGGACCAGGAACGCCCCGGGTTCAAGGACCGTGCCGGGCGCGAAGCGGTGGCGGACCTCGCCTTCGAGCTGCCATCCGCCGAGTTCCTCGAAGACGGCTCCGCCGTTGTAGAGCTCGATGAACTCGACGGCGTTGGTGCCTTCGTCGCGGCGGCCCGAGAAGCGAACCTCGCTGACCACGACGCCGGTACGGCGGCTGGCGATCCCGAGCGGTTCGCGGAAGGCCGGTTCGGCCCACGGCACGACCTCCTGCGACCGCGTGTCGCCAAGGCCCGAGAAGAGGGCCGTCGCGACACGGCCGCCGGCCTCGGCGGAAAGGGCCAGGCCGAGAAGGAGTGTGGGAGGCGCCTCGAAGGTGGTGGAGCCCAACCGGACCCAGGAACGTCCGTCGAGGCTGGCGTAGCCGGTGAAGGTGTTGGTCTCGCGGCGGAGACGCAGCCAGCCTTCGGGCACCACAGAGGGGAAGCCTTTGCCCGCGGTGGCCACGGACGTGCCGAGGCCCGGGGCGTTGCGCGCCTCGAAGAAGGACCCGAGCTGCGGCGTGGCGGTGAAGACGCCGGCGAACGAGGCGCCGGGCGTGCCGTCGACGCGGGCCATCAGGCCCGCCTGCATGCCGGGCGAAACCACGCCGAGCGAGGCCACCCTGACCTGCACGTCGAAGTCGCCCGTGCGTTCCGCGCTGGCGTACTGGAACTGGTCCAGGCCGCCGGAGATCCCGCTCCCGACGCCGGAGAGGCCCCAGGTCCCGGGAGACGGATGGACGAGCTGGCCATCCACTCCGCCGACTCCGACCGCCGCGATGGACAGCTCCGCGGTGAGGAACCGGAAGCGCGTGCCGGCGGGCACCGGGTTGGGCTGGCCCGCGACATCGGTCACGCCCTGCACCTGCAGCTCGTATTCCCGGTCGATCTCCATCGGGGTGGTGTGGAGCACCACGGTACGCCCGTCGGATTCCAGGCGTCCGGCGAGCACCTCCACGCCCGAACCGATCCGGAACGCCCCGGCCGCCGAGACCGATTCCGCACCGAGACCTTCGTCGAACACGACGACCAGGTTGGTGCGGCCGCGGTTGTAGGCCTGGACGATCGCCGGCGGCACCCGGTCCGGTGTCACCCGGAGCCTCGCCGGCGCGGACGTGACCGAGCCGAACACGTTTCCGGCGGTCACCACGAATGGGACTCCCTCGTCGGCAAGGGTCACCGGCCCGAAGGCGAGCACGTTGGAACGGGCGCCGACGATGGCGTTGGTGCCCCGATACCACTGGAACGTCATGGCCACCGCCGATTCCGCGGCCACCGAGAATCCGGCCGTCCCGCCCTCGACCGCCTGGGTGTCGACAGGCTGACGCGAGATCGTCGGCGGCCCGCTGAGGGACCAGTTCAGCTGGACCGACCCGAAGCCGCCTCCGTAGCCGTCCACGGCGATCCGGTAGGTCGTCCCCGCCGTCGCGGTGAAGGTCACGAGGCTCTGCACCCCGAGGTCGTTGCCGCCGTCGTCGTTCGACGCGATCGAAACCAGCGCGTTGACGGCGGTTCCGGTGTAGACCGCCAGCAGCGTGTCGTAGTCGCTGCCCCGGGTGTTGACGGTGACACGGCCTCCCGAGGGCGCGGTCCAGCGGTACCAGATCGAGCGCGCGGCGGAGTTGCCGGTCCAGTGGGGACGCTCGCCGGCCTCCGAGGACGCACCCACGGTGGAACCGCGCACCGTACCGGTGGCGCTGGAGGAGAGGACCTCGGCGTCGGCGAAGTGGTCGTTGGGCACCTGCGCCGCGGCCTGGAGTGAAAGGAGCGACAGGAAGGCAGGCGCCATCAGCGCCGGAAAAAGGATTCGGCCGAGTCTCATGACAGCAGGGGAGGTTTCGGAGTCGGACTGTTACGGATCGGTGACGGACGTAAATCAGGAAAACGGCGTATCGCAGGAACGGACTCGGCTTCGAAGGAATGGACGGGAATCCGAAAAAACGGACGGGCCGGAGGATTCAAATGGGGTCGGGTCTCCCTTGGCCGTGAGGCCGTGTGGGAACACCTGCTGAATTGACCGCGCCGCCGTGGACGTCCATGAAGCGGTCCACTCCTTCTCCATGAACCGCACGCCGCTCCGATTCGCCTGCCTTGCCGCCCTGGGAATGCTTCCCCTAGCCGCCGAGATGCCGCGGCATCCGAAGTTCGGTTTTCCGGTCTACACCAACGAACCCTCGGGGCGGCAGCTGGCCGGGCAGCACAAGCCGGCCGAGACGCCGGCCCTGACGCCCGAGCAGGCGCGGGCCAAGTTCACCCTGCCCAAGGGATTCGAGGCGCGGCTCTTCGCGTCCGAGCCCGAGGTGGTGAATCCCGTGGCGATGACCTGGGACGACCGCGGTCGCCTGTGGGTGGTCGAGCTGTACGAGTATCCGCTGGGGACGAAGCCCGGCGAGAAGGGTCGTGACCGGGTGAAGATCCTGGAGGACACCGACGGCGACGGCCGGGCGGACGCGGTGAAGGTCTTCGCGGACGGCTTCACCTTGGCCACCGGCCTGATCCTCGCGAACGACGGCGTCTACGTGGGCGCGGCGCCGGATCTCCTCTTCCTCCAGGACACCGACGGCGACGACGTGGCAGA
>CAIYXO010000429.1 GCA_903930165.1 uncultured Verrucomicrobiota bacterium
GTCTTTGACGTCGTGCCGCTCTGGCAGCGGGTGCTCGAAGTCAAACCATCGGCCCGCATGCTGGTGGTCGGCGAAGGGCCCCATCGGTTGGAATTGGAGAACCGCATCCGAGCTGCCGGCTTGGCGCACGCGGTGACGCTGACCGGCGCGGTGTCCGAAGCGGAGAAGTGCCGTTTGCTCTCGAGGTGCCGCATCGGACTGAGCCTTTCCCGCGAGGAAGGTTGGGGACTTTCCGTGAACGAGTTCCTGGGTATCGGCTTGCCGGTGGTGGCGATGGAGGTGCCCGTCTTCCGGTCGGTGTTCCCGGATCAGCTCGATTTGGTCCCACAGGGAGACATCTCCGCTGCGGCGAACCGTGTCGTCCACTGGCTGGACCACCCGGAAGAGTCTCGGCGTCGGGGAATCGAGGGCCGCGAATTCGTGAAGCGCTACGACCATCGGGCGGTGGCGGAGCGGGAACTGGAGATTTTGAAGGAGGCGGTGAGGCGGAGGAGGTTGAAGGGAGGAGGGGTTGAAGGGGTGAAGGGTTGAAGGGGTGAAAGGGGAGGAAGACGGACAACGGGCGGCGCTCTGCGCCGACAACGGACGACGAACAAAGGACAACTGGCAACGGACAACGACCAACCACCAAAGCCCCAAAAAACAAAAAGGCCGAACCGGGTGGGAACCCGATTCGGCCTTTTGGGTGAAGACGGAGTGGTCCGTCGTTCAGTTCGCGCCGGGCAGGTTGGGCGCGGTGAAGACCGGGGCGTCCGCTCCGGCTGCCGGTTTGGTCTCGTCCTTCTTGGGATCCTCGAAGAGCTCGGAACGGTTCTTGAAGAGCGGATCGATGGACCAGCGGCTGGTCAGGAAGGTCCACTTCGAGAGGGCCTTCTCCGCGGCGAGCTTGTCCTGCTGCTTCTTCAGCTTCTCGGCGAACTCCTTGTCGAGCTTCTCCTTGTCCTCCGGCTTCTCGTCCTTGCCCGGCACCCGCTGGGTGGCGAGTTCCGCGGCGACGGTGAAGCGGAACGGGTAGCGGTCGGCTTCCTGGGCCTTGCCCACCTGGAATTCGTAGGTCCAACCGGCGGCCGTCTTGACGACCGCCTTGGTGCCTCCCGCGAAGCCCAGGGTTTCCTCCTTGGGATCGGTGACGACGTCGTCGAACGACGGCGAGCTGAGGAGGGTGCCAAAGGATCCGAGCTTGGTGGTGTCGAGCTTCTCCGCAGGTGCGGCATCGGCAAGGGACCAACCGGCAAACTCGTTGGTCCGGACGAGGGCGAAGCTGTTCGTGGCGACGGAATGGGTCACGGAGACCGCGACGGGCTGCTCCACCTTGATCCAGTCCTTCTCGAGCCAGTCGTCCGGCTTGGGCTCGGCGTTGGCGAGGACCTCGTTGACCATGGCGATGGAGTCGAGTTTGCCGTCCACCTGGACGTAGCGGCCGATGGGCCACGAACCGCCGCCGAAGGCGTCGTCGCCCTTGGACTCCTTGTTGACCTTCTTGCCGAGAAGCAGGGACCGGGAGGCCTTGCCGTCGGCGCCGAGCAGTTCGACGAGCACGCCGGGTCCCTTGTCAGGGGCGGTGAGTTCGAGGGCCGCGAGCCGGGAAGGGCCGACCGAGACGGGCTGGGTGGCCTTGAGGTCGACAAGCTTCCGGACGAAGTCCTGGATGCTGGCGAAGTTGGCGTTGTAGCCGCCGCGTTCCTTGACCGTCCAGTTGTCGCCGGACTTCACCAGGTTGAGCTGGTTGGTGCCGGCGGTGATGCGGAGTCCCTGGATGGTGGAGGCGTCGAGCTTGCCGAGCACCGGGGCACCAAGGGAGGCCTTGGACTGTTGGAAGCCGGCGGCCTGACGGCTGCGGACGTAGAGACCCGCGCCACCGAGCGCGACGCCGGCGACGACGAGGAGGGCCAGTTGCTGGGTTTTCATTTGGCGTTGGTACGGTTCTTACGGGCGATGGCGAAGGCGATGCCGGTGGCGGAAACGAGGAACGGCATCAGGGCGATGTTCATCCACTTGACGCGGTTCTCGAGGTTCTTGACCTCGACATCGAGGTTGCGGCGTTCCTGGCGGAGCTCCTTGCGGGCGGCCACCTGGTCTTCCTTGAAGCGGGCGATGGCCTCCTGCTGTTCCTTGGTGAGGATGATCTTGGAGGCGTTGCCCTCCTTCTTCACCTGCACCTCGTTCAACCGGTTCTGCAGGTCCTCCACCTTGCGGTTGAGGGCCTCGATCTTGCCCTGGTACCGGGAGCGGGCCTCGGCCTCCATCTTCTGGACCACCGTGAACGGACGGCTCACCGAGGCGCGGCCGCGCGCGCCGACGAGGTTCACGTCGCCGGCGGCCTGTTCGATGAGGTTCTGCACCAGGGCGAGGTTGCCGTTGCGCGGGACCGCGATGCCGAACATCGGGTTCACCTCGACCGAGTAGGCGTCGTAGAGGAAATCGGCGTCGCCGAAGAGGTAGACGGCACCGTCGACCTTCGATTCCTTGAGCACGTCGGTGGCGTTGGTGTCGCCGGGTTTGCCGGACGGGAAGGCCGTCTTGAACTTGCCGGTCAGCCGGAGCGCCAACGGATAGTTGGTCCGGGCCGAGGCGAACTCGTCGAGGATCTTGCCGCCGTTGAACTGCGAGGTCATGCCGTCCACGAGCTGGGCGTCGTCCGAGGACTTGAGCAGCACGTCGGCGCGGAGCCCGTCGACCGGCTTGCCGGTGAAGGCGCCGGCGAACGGGATCCAGAGGTTGTCGCTCTGGCCGGTGACCGCGTCCTCCTTGTTGACGCCGTCGCCGTTGAGGAACAGGAACGCAGGAACCGGCTGGGGGCGGCCGTCGCGGCCGGCCAGTTCACGCGAGAAGGTCCGGTCGGCGACGACCTTGGTGGTGTCGAACTGGATGCCCCAGGATTCCAGCAGCTTGGGCAGGCTGGAACCGCCGCCGAAGTTGAGGCCCATGGGGTTCGGGCTGCGGTTGTCGGCAAGGCACATGGCGTCGAGAAAGGCCACCACCTTGCCGCCGCGCAGGATGAACTGGTCGATGGCGAACTGGGTCTTCTCGGTGATTTCCTTGGGATGGACGAGGATCAGCACCTGGACGGACTCTGGGATGGTGTCGACGTCCGTACCGACGGACTCCACGGTGAAGTCGCGCTTGAGTTCGCTGAAGGTGACCCAGGCGGGTTGGGGCTGTTGGCGGCCCATCTGCATCATGGCCATGGGATTCGCCGCCGGTCCGCCGAGCACGGGCAGGGCGGACATGACGCCGAGCACGGGCTTGTTGGTGCTGATGACCTGGGAGATGACGCGGGCTAGGTCGTATTCGAGGAGCTTCTCACGCTGGGGCGAGAGGAAGGGGATCGCCTTGGTCTCCGGCGCGAGGCTGACCGCGAGGCCGAAGTAGAAGGGGTCGCCGCCCATCTGGCCGAGGGAGAACGGTTCGACACCGTCGAGCTTGGCGGCGTCTTCGGCCTCCGAGTCGGGCTCGGGATCGAGCTTCTTGATGGTGATCTTGTTGCCCGAGGCGGTGCGGAACTCCTGGAGGAGGTCCTCGATGTTCTGGGCGTAGTTCTTGAGGGCGCTCGGCATCCGGTTCTCGGAGCGGGAGACGTAGAGGCGGACCTCCACCTCGGAATCGATCTTGGAGAGGATCTTCCGGGTGCCGTCGGACAGCGTGTGCAACTGGTCTGCGGTGAGGTCGAGTCGGACGCGGACGGGGCTGAAGATCAGGTTCAGGCCGGTCAGGGCGATGAAGACGAGCAGCAGGCCCGCCGTGGAGAACAGGATCGTCTGAAGCTTGTTCTGTTTCATGTCGGGAAGGGAAGGGGTGTGGGTTTCAGGCTCCGCGCAGGTTGCGCAGGATCACGCTGGTGCCGAAGAGGCTGAAGGTGATCACCGAGGCGAAGAAGAGCAGGTCGCGGAAGTCGACGACGCCGCGTTGGAAGCTCGCGAAGTGGGGCATCACCGAGAAGCCGGCGATCAGCTCCACGAGGTCCGTGGGCGCCCAACGCACGAGCAGGCTGGTGACCGGTTCCCATCCGGCGAGGATGAGGAAGAAGCAGATCACCACGGAGAGGATGAAGCTGATGACCTGGTTCCGGGTGAGGGCGGAGGTGGCCACGGTGACCGCGAGGTAGGCGCCGGCGAGCAGGAGGCTGCCGAGGTAGCCGGTGAGGATCGCGCCGCCGTCCGGGTTGCCGAGGTAGAACACCGTGATGGCGACCGGGAAGGTGAGGGCGAGGGCCAAGGCGAGGAACGCCCAGCTGGCGAGGAACTTTCCGACGATCGCCTGCCACGCGGTGACGGGCATCGTCAGGAGCAGTTCGAGGGTGCCGACGCGGCGTTCCTCGGCCCAGAGACGCATGCCGGCGGCCGGTACGAGGAACAGGTACAGCCACGGGTGCCAGTTGAAGAACGGCCGGGCCAGGGCCGCCTCGCCGGCCTCGAAGAAGCCGCCGAGCATGAAGGTGAAGAAGCCGTTGAGCAGCAGGAAGATGACGATGAACACGTACGCCACGGGTGAGGCGAAGTATCCGGTCAGCTCCCGTTTCAGGATCGTCCAGATGTTGCGAAACGATTCGTTCATGGATTCGAAGGGATTGGGAAAAACAGGTTGGGGTGGCAGGAGCGTGCCGGGAATCGGTTCAGGACCGGCTCCGACGTGCGCTCCACTTCAGGGTTCAGGCGCGGGCCTTCACCGAGTCGGGCAGGGTGATGGAGCGGAACACATCGTCGAGGCGTCCCTCTTCGGTGTGCAGCTCGTCGAACTTCCAGCCTTCCTTGAGCACCACCTCGGCGACGGCCTTGGCGAGCTCTCCATGGATCGACCGGTCGCGGGGTGCGACGCGGGCGAGCACGGTGTTGGAGTCGCCCTGGACGGAGACCTTGCCGGCGATGGACAGGGAATTGAGGCGGGAGCGGAGGGCCTCGGCGGCGACGCCATGGACCCGAAGCGAGACCGAGCCGGCGTTCTCGGCGCGCGCCTTCAGTTCGTTCGGGGTGCCGTTGGCAACCACGCTGCCCCGGTCGATGATGATCGCACGGGTGCAGCAGGCCTCGACCTCCTCCAGGATGTGCGTGGAGAAGATGATCGCCTTGGTCTGGCCCATCCGCTTGATGATCTGCCGGACTTCGTGCTTCTGGTTGGGATCCAGGCCGTCGGTCGGTTCGTCGAGCACCAGGACCTCCGGATCATGGAGGATCGACTGGGCGAAACAGGTGCGGTGCCGGTAGCCCTTGGAGAGGGTGTCCACGCTCTGGTGGAGGACGCCTTCCAGGAAACAGAGCCCGGCCACATGGGCGATGGCTGTTTCTATGGCGGCGCCCTTGAGGCCACGGAGTTCCGCGGTGAAGCGGAGGAAACCGTAGACGGTCATGTCCGAATAGCACGGGGCGCTTTCGGGCAGGTAACCGATCAGCTTCTTGGCCTCGATGGGCTGTTCCGAGATGTCGTGGCTTCCGATGCGGACACGTCCGGATGTTGGCGGGATGTAGCCCGTGATCATCCGCATGGTGGTGGACTTCCCCGCGCCGTTGGGCCCGAGGAATCCAAGGATCTCACCGCGATTGACCGTGAACGACACTCCGTTCACCGCCCGTTTCGGACCGAATTCCTTGATGAGAGA
>CAIYXO010000430.1 GCA_903930165.1 uncultured Verrucomicrobiota bacterium
ACCGGCGCCAACGACGGCCAACGCGACACCGACCGCCTCCGCGTCCTGATGGCGGAGTTCCCCAACCTCCATTCCGAGATCTCCTCGCTCACCCAGGCGAACAAGATCGGATACCTCCGCGAGTCGCTGACCCATCCCGAATTCCGCGAACGCCTCTGCTACGGATCGGACTATCCCCTCGTCAACACGGCCCTCGTCTCGCCCTGGCTCTATCCCCTCCAGCTCACCCGGGCCGAGATGACCCGGATCGCCGCGATCCCGAGCCCCTGGGACGCCGACATCGCCCTGAAGGAGGCCTTGGGCGTCCCTCCCGACATCTTCCTGCGCACCGCGAACCTGCTCCGCAAACTGCCCTGACCTGCGATTCGGTGGACCAGGAACGTGGACCATCCCGCTGCCGGCCAACCGCGGTCGGGAAATCGGGAATCAGGAATCGGGAATCACGAATTTCGCGCGCGGTCCTTCTTCGCACCCGTCCGAGAAATTCGACTAGGATACGCCCGTGTCCGAGATCGAATCCCGACTGCTGAACCTTCGAGAGCGCATCGCCGCCGCCTGCGGGCGTGCGGGACGCGACCCCTACACGGTCTCGCTGATGGGTGTGAGCAAGAACCACCCTCCGACCGCCGTCGCCGAGGCCGTCCGCGGAGGACTGCGTCTGTTCGGTGAAAACCGCATCCAGGAGGCCAAGGCCAAGATCCCCGGATGCGCCACGGGGCTCGAATGGCACTTCATCGGCCACCTCCAGTCCAACAAGGTCCGCGACGCCGTGGACCTGTTCCAGTTCGTCCAAGGCGTCGACACCCTCGACATCGCCGAGGCCCTCGCGAAACAGGCCGTCAAGCGCGACCGCACCCTGGCGGTGCTGCTCGAGGTCAACGTCTCCGGCGAGCCATCCAAGTTCGGCTGGGATCCGGACCGGCTGCTCGAAACCCTGCCCGCGCTGGGAAGGATCCCGCGGCTGGAATTCCGCGGACTGATGACCATCGCGCCCTACGCCGAGGACCCCGAACTGGCCCGGCCCGTGTTCCGACGCCTCCGCGAACTGCGCGTCCGCTGTTCCGACGTGCTGGGCCTTCCCCTCCCGGTCCTGAGCATGGGCATGAGCAGCGACATGGAAGTGGCGATCGAGGAAGGCTCCACCCTGGTCCGCATCGGCACCGCCCTCTTCGGTGAACGCCCCGTTCCCCAATGACCCGGAGGGACAGGGGGCCCGGATCGCCGCGCCCAATGGCGGCCGTCCACCTGGAGGACATGTCGGCCACCGCCAGCCGTTGACCGGCGACACGATGTCCGTCACGGTGTCCGACATGAGGGTCACTTCGCGGGATTTCCAGCGCGACTTCGCCCGGATGAAGGCCAAGGCCAAGTCGGGCGAGGCCATTTACGTCACCTCGGGCGCGGAGGAATTCGTGTTTCAGGCGGTGAAGCCGAAGACGTGGCAAGGCGCCTTGAAGGGCAAGGGTAGGATCACCGGCGACATCTTCAGCACGGGGCTTGAATGGGAGGCGTCTCGGTGACGCACCTGCT
>CAIYXO010000431.1 GCA_903930165.1 uncultured Verrucomicrobiota bacterium
CGGCCTCCGCGGTATCAGCCTTCCGGAAGACGTCGTAGATGGGCTTGCGGCGGTCGGGATCGGCGATCGATCCCTTGCGATGAGACCAGAGCCCCAGCATCAGACCGCCTTCTCCGGCGTGGTCGACGTGGCGATGCAGGATGAAGGAGTCGATCCAAGGCTGCCGGGCGACCTGCTTCCACGCGTAGCAGTAGGCCGCAGCCTGGACCCTCTCGCCGTCCGGGCCCTCCGGGGTGTGGAAGCCCTGTTCGCTGAGGATCACGCGTCGGCGGGCGCCTTCATGGAGCAGCTCCGTTTGGCCCAGGAATTCCCCGAGGGCGCCGAGGTTGCGGAAGGTGACCCGGGGCGTGGTGCGCCAATCCGGTGTGGCGGATGCGTCCTTCCAGGAGCGTGGCTCGAAGAGGTTCTCGGGGTAGGGATGGAACGCGACTTGCCAGTCGAAATCGCCCTCCTCACGAGCCCGGCTCGCGAACCGTTCCAGGAAGGGACGCGCCGCGAAGACCTCGCCCTCCTTCCCGCCGGGGTAGGAGATGTTCCAGTGGTGTTCCAGGGAGAGGAACACCCGGGCATTGCGGGAGGATCTACGGACCTCCCGGTGCGTGAGCCGGACGGTCCTGAGGTAGTCGTCGCAGAACGTCTCCATCGGGACGTGTCCCATGTTGGACCAGAACCAGTGGGAGTTGACCTCGTTGCCGACGATCCAGTTCCAGACCCTTCCATGGCGGGCGGCGGGATCCGACCAGCGGGCCGCGATGAAGCCGATCGCGGCCGTGTAGGCGGAGCGGCCCTCCTCGCCGACGGTGTTGAAGGCGGAGAGGTGGTTGGGACAGGCGGGATCGTAGCCCGGATGCAGGAGCACGCGGCGCAACGCGGGATCCTGGGACTCGTAGTTGAGCAGGATCAGGGAGACCACGACGCCCTTCTCGGAAAGCGGCCGGATCTGCCGGTCCATCGCTTCCAGGTAGTCCGAGCGGAAGAACCATCGCCGGCCTCCGGCCTCGCTCGAGGGACCGTTGGTGTTGCCCGAGAGGTCGAGCAGTTGGGCGAGGTTGAAGTTCAGCGCGGCGTGCTTCACCCCGAGCGCCAGGGCGTCGTCCACCATCTGCACCTGGAGCCCCTTCCGTGAGCCGGTCTGCGGGTAGGGTTCCGGGTTCGCCTCCGCACCCAGGCCCGGAAGGCACACGTTCGTGAGCAGGGCACAGGCGGCTGACAGGACAAGACGGAGACGGGTCACAGGGTAACGAGACGCAGCGGACGTGCGCGGACTTCATTCGACGGGAGGCGGGCGAACCGCTTGCCCGGATCCCGCCGTCACGGAGAGGATCGCCGGATGAAGTCCTGGCTTTGGAACCTCGGCGCCATCCTGCGCGCGGTGGCGGCGATACCGCTTCTCCTCGCGTTCGCGGACGTGTGCGTCTGTGGCGGCGAGCGGCGGATTGAACTGGCCGACGGCCTGAACGGCGCGTGGCGGATACCCGAGGCGTCCTGGGACGGCAGGACGATGCTGTTGCTCCATGGCTTCGCCGACGACATGGACGGTGCGGGCAACCTCTACCAGAAGCTTGCCGAGAGGCTTTCCAGCGAGGGGATCGCCAGCTTCCGGATCAACTTCCGCGGCGAAGGAGACCGGCTCCGCACGAATCTGCTGTCCACCTTCCAGAGCCGGGTGGCCGACACCACCAACGTCCTGGGCTGGGTCCTTTCGCAGCCCGGCGTATCCCGCGGGCACATCGGGGTCCTGGGCTGGAGCCTGGGCGGCGCCACGGCGGCCGGTGCCGCGGCGATCGTCCCGGGCCAGCTCCGCTGCATGGTGCTGTGGTCCTCCGCCGGCGGAGACCTCCACGCCGGATTCACCGAGGGAAGGTTCGCTGCGACCGCGGAGCAGGCGGTCCGGGAAGGGCAGGGGCGCCTCGAGATCGCCGGCTGGAAGACCGTGACCCTGCGGCGCGAGTTCTTCGACAGCTTCCGGGGACGCGTCGTGGAGGAGGATCTGCGCCGGTACAACGGGGCCTTCCTCTCGATCCGCGGCACCGAGGACTACCTTCCCGCCCGGGAACCGGAATTCCTCAACGCCGTGCAGGGCCAACCCCGGGAGGCCGTCTCGATCGGAGGAGCGGACCACATCTTCAACGTCTTCCAGCCTGGAAGCCCGATTCCCGACCGTGTGTTGACCCTCACCGCCGACTGGCTGAAGCGGGTGCTCTGAGCGGGCTCAGCGGGGACTCACGCAATATCTCCAAGCCGCGAACAGGGAACCGGATCCGGAACCGGAGAGGTGACCACCAAGAGTGCTTGTACCCATGGCACCCTTGGTCCTGGAATACTTCGGTACCCGGTGATCCTGGGGTGGTCTGTGGCGGAGGATTGAGCCTCGTGACCTCGTCTCCTTCGGGCGGTGGTTCACAACGGAGGGTGCCCAGGGTGCGAGGAGGGAGCCCGTTTCCTTTGGGATGTCTCAGTCGGCGAGGATCTCCTCGACAGAGCGTTGGACGGTGTCGGCGATCGCCTCGAGCGGGAGGTCGTTGGCGTCCTTGCCGAAGGGGTCCTCGATCTCCTCCGCGATCAGTTCGAGGCTCGCCAGGACGTAGAAGACGATTCCGACCACGGGGACGACCCAGGAGCCCAGCGAGAACACGTAGGCGAAGGGCATGGTCATGACGTACAGGAAGATGAACTTCTTGAGGAAGACCGAGTAGGAGAACGGGATCGGGGACTTGCGGATCCGCTCGCAGGCGCCGACGGCGTCGGTGTAGGAGACGATCTCGGGCTGGATTCCCAGAAGATGCTCGGGTCGCAGGACTCCCTCGCGTTCGAGGGCGTAGAGGCGTCCCACGAGGACCTTCGCCACCTGGTTCGGAACATGGCCGCGAGGGTCGATGGCAGCCGGTTGGAATCCCGGGCAGGCCACCAGATCCTCGGGCACGTACTCGTCGCGCAGGTGGTTCTTCATGGCACGCACCTGGTTGGGGATCATGACGCGGAAGAACCCGCGTTGGTCCGGAGCGAGGTGGGAGATCTTGATCGCGAGGTTGCGGCTGGCGTTGACCAGGGAGCCCCAGATCTTGCGGCCTTCCCACCAGCGGTCGTAGGCGGTGTTGGTGCGGAAGACGAGCAGCAGCGAGATGACGAGACCCAGAGTGGTGTGGATCAGGGAGAGGTTCCGCACACGGCTTTCCGGGCCCACCTTCCACACCACGAGTTCGAGCCACCCCACCAGGGCCGAATAGACGCCGATGGCGAGGATCAGCGGGAGCAGCTTCCGGAAGGTGTCCGCCTTGTGGAAGCGGAAGAGGATCGAGAACCAGTCCTTCGGGTTGTAGGCGATCATCGGCCGGGCAAGTTCGTCGGGCGGACCTTCCCGGGGCAATTCCCGAATGCTCCGGGACCGCGAGGACGCGATTGCGGATTCCGATGCGACTGCGACGATTTTCCCCGATCCCATGACCTCTCCATTCCGCCTCGTGGCTTCGTGTCTGTTGATGACCGGTACCGCCGTGGTCGCCTCCGCGCTGCCGCCGTTGCCCCAGCCGTTGGGGATCCCGGCTCCGGGTCCCACCAATGGCCAGCCGTACAGGCCGCAACCCATCCTGCCCGGCGGCGTGGTGGTTCCTCTGTGGCCCGAAGGGGCGCCGCAGCTCCGCGGGACGCGCGTCCATGAGGCGGAGCACTACATCATGAGCCGTTCCGTGCCGGGCCGGATCGCCAGCATCACCAACATCCACAACCCTTCCATCGAGGTGCACCTGGTGGACGGCAGCCTCAACACGGGAGCCACGGTCATCCTCGCTGCGGGCGGCGGCCACCGCACCCTGAACGTGGGTTCCGAGGCCGCGGACCTCGTGCCCTACTTCTTCAACTACGGTGTGAACACGGTGATCCTGCGGAACCGGTTGCGCAGCGACGGGTACGAGCCGAAGACCGATGCCGTGGACGACGCGATGC
>CAIYXO010000432.1 GCA_903930165.1 uncultured Verrucomicrobiota bacterium
CAGGTCGTCCACCAGAAGCACCCGTTCGCCAGGGTGGATCGCGTCGGTGTGGATCGCCACGGTGTTGGATCCGTACTCGAGGTCGTAGCTCTGTTCGTGGGTGGCCCAGGGAAGCTTGCCCTTCTTGCGGACCGGGATGAATCCGGCCCCGATGCGGACGGCGGCGGCGGCGCCGAAGATGAACCCGCGGGCGTCGATGCCGACGACCTTGTCGACGCTGCCGGGCCGGACGTCCTCCAGCAGGTGGGCGATCACGGAGCCGAAGAGGTGTCCATCGGCGAGCACCGGGGTGATGTCCTTGAACTGGATGCCCGGCTTGGGGAAGTCGGGGACGTTTCGGATCGCGCGTTCGATCTGCTCGAGGGAGGCGGGAGTCATGTGCGCCGCGTTGTCCGTCATGCCGGCGAATCCGTCAAAGCCTCGTTGAGTGCCAGTCCGGGGCGAGGCGTTGACCGGAGGCCGTCCTTCCCGGATCGTCCGCCCCAGCAAAGCCATGTTTGTCAAAGGCCAGAAAGTCATCTGCATCAACGACGAGTTCCCCGCGGAAGCCCGGAAGCTCTTCGTCGATTTCCCGAAGAAGGGGTCTGTCTACACGGTCCGTGCGGTCTACATCGGACGGGGGAGCTATTTCCGTCACGAGTCCGGGAAGAAGGACGGGGAGATCGGGGTGCTGCTGGAGGAGGTGGTGAATCCGCGGGACCCGTCGCTCCGACAGGGCTTGAACGGGGAACTGGGCTTCAACAGCGAGCGGTTCGCACCCGTCCAGGCGGATGAGCAGGAGATCGGGGAGGAGCACGAGGAGGAGATCGCGATTCCGGGCTGAATCCGCCCAAGTTCCAACTTCCTCCGTCCGGAGGGATTCGCTATTTTCGGTCATGCTTTTTTCCGAACTGGGTCTGCGGGCGTCGATCCTGGATGCCGTGCAAGAGCTCGGCTACCAGGAGCCGACCCCGATCCAGTCGGAGGCCATTCCGAAGATCCTGGACGGCCGCGACGTGATCGGATCGGCGCAAACCGGGACGGGCAAGACGGCTGCGTTCGCCCTGCCGATCCTGAGCAAACTCGGCGCCCACGGTCCGGGTCCGCGGTGCCTGGTGCTCGAGCCGACCCGTGAGCTGGCGGTCCAGACCCACGAGAATTTCGTCAAGTACGCCAAGTTCACCCAGCTGCGTACCGGGCTCATCTATGGCGGCGTCGGCTACGGGAAGCAGCGCGACGACCTGAAGGCGGGAATGGACGTGATCATCGCCACGCCGGGACGCCTTCTCGACCACATGGGCGAGGGCGCCATCGACCTGGGCGGCGTGAAGTTCCTCGTCCTCGACGAGGCCGACCGGATGCTGGACATGGGATTCCTTCCCGATGTCCGCCGGATCATCCTGAAGTGCGCCAAGGAACGTCAGACGTCGTTGTTCTCGGCGACGATTCCCCCGGCCATCGAGACCCTCATCACCTGGGCGATGAAGGATCCGGTCACCGTCGAGATCGGCGCGCGCCGGTCGGTGGCGGAGACGGTGAAACATGTCCTCTACCCGGTGGCCGAGCTTCAGAAGCAGCCGTTGCTGCTCGCGTTGCTGGACCAGGTGCACTGGGAGAGCGCCATCGTCTTCTGCCGCACCCGCCGGGATGCGGATTCGGTCGAGGCGTTGCTGTGCCGCAACCGCCACAAGGCGGCGGTGATCCATTCGGACCGGTCCCAGAAGGAGCGGGAGGAGGCGTTGAACGGCTTCAAGGCGGGACGCTACGAGGTCCTCGTGGCGACCGACATCGCCGCGCGTGGACTCGACATCGCCGACGTCTCGCACGTGATCAACTACAACGTTCCCGAGCATCCGGAGGATTACGTGCATCGGATCGGGCGCACGGGACGCGCGCAGGCGACCGGCGACGCCCTGACCCTGTTCGCGGCCGGCGAGGCGCCGCAGGTCGCCGCCATCGAGCGGTTCATCGGGAAAAAGGTCGAGAGGGTGAAGCTCCCCGGCTTCAGCTACACGTACACCGCCCTCTTCGACGAGGCGAAGCTCGGACCGCTTTCCGAACGGAAGACCAAGGGCGTCCGGATCGGGAAGGGCTACTTCTTCGGCCCCGCCCGCCGTCGTTGAACCGCCCCTGCCGGAAGTGAAGGCCGCAGGCCGGATCAGCGCGGTGCCTGCAACGCGGTCATGATCGCCGCGGTACGGTTCTCCACCCCGAGCTTCTCGAAGATGTGCTCGAGGTGCTTCTTCACCGTCGAGGGTGCGATGCCGAGGATCGAAGCGATGTCCGCGTTGCCCTTGCCTTCGATGAGCCAGTAGAGGACCTCCGCCTCCCGCTCCGACACCCCGAGTCCAAGCAGTTCCGACGGCGATCCAGGACGGCGCGTTCCACCACCCTCCCCGGATAGCACCTCGCGTCTCCGGGAAAGCCGCGTGCGCACCGCCGCGACCAGTTCGTCGACCTTCACCGGTTTCGTCAGGTAGTCGTCGGCGCCGTGGACCATCCCCGCCCGGACGTCCTCCCGCTCGCCGCGTGCGGTCAGGAAGATGAAGGGAATCGATGCGGTCGACACTTCGGCGCGCAGTTCCGCGAGTACCGCGAAACCGTCCATTCCCGGCATCATCCGGTCGCAAAGGACCAGATCCGGGCGGCCGCTCCGGGCCAGTTCCACGCCGCGGACCCCGTTCTCCGCTGGGATCGGCTCGAAGCCTTCGATCCGGAGGATCGTGGTCAGGTTGCGAAGCATCTGCGGTTCGTCCTCGATCACGAGGATCCTCGGACCGGTCGCGGTTTCGGTGGTCATGGAATGGGATGGGGAGCGAACACGGGGATCACGACGGTGACGCGGGTTCCTCCGCCTTCCTCGCTGTCGATGTCGATGGAACCCTGGTGGAGGTCGAGGCAGCGGCGGATCACGGCGAGGCCGAGGCCCGTTCCGGGGACGTGTCGGACGTTGGATCCCCGGTGGAACGCCGTGAAGAGGCGGTCCCGGTCCTCCGGGGGAATCCCGGCCCCGTGGTCGGCGACGCGGATCACCGCGTCCGCGCCGGCGGCGTGGAGCGTGACGGTCACCTCCGAGCCGGCTGGCGAGAACTTGACCGCGTTGGACACCAGGTTGTTGACGATGTGACGGAGCAGGTCGGGATCGCCATGCGCCTTCCGGGGAAGTCCCGACACGTCCAAACGGATCGGATGGGACCCCTGGGATGCGGTCGAGAACTCCTCGATCCAACGGCGCATCGAGGACTCGAGATCGAACTCCATCGCCTGGAAGTCGAGCTTGCCGGCCTCGGCCCTTCCGAAGACGAGCACCGCCTCCATGAGGCTGGCCATCCGCCAGGAGTGGGTCTGGATGGCACGGAGGTGATCCAGCCTTTCCGAGGCCGGGATCCGGTCGAGGTAGCGCTCCAGGATCTCCGCCGAGGAATGGATGATGCCGATCGGCGTGCGGAACTCGTGCGAGACCAGGGAGACGAACTCGCTCTTCAAGCGGCTCAGTTCCCTCTCCCGGGCCAGCGACTTCAACAGCTCCTCCTCGGCCTGCTTCCGTTCGCTGATGTTGATCGACAAGGTGAGGATGTGGGGGACGCCTTCCATCTCCAGCGTCTCCGCGGAGATCATGACCACGTCGACGTGGCCGGACTTGCGGCGCATCGACGCCTCCATGTCCCGGACGCTGCCGTCCGCGGCGAGCCGCCGGAAGAACTCCGTCCTCTCCTCCTCCTTGGCCCAGATGCCGAGTTCAAGCGTGGTGCGTCCGAGCAGTTCCTCGCGACCGTACCCGGAGGAGGCCACGACCGCGTCGTTCACCTCGACGAACCGGAGGTCGTCGAGACGGACAAGGCTCACGCTGGAGGGCAGGGCGGCGAAGGTCCTCCGGAAGCGCTCCTCGGACTCGTGCAGCCTGCGGGTCCTTTCGCGGAGCTGTTCCTCGGACCGTTTCCTCTCGATCGCGAGGGCCGTCTGGCCCGCCACGAAGTTCAGCAACCTCTTGTCCTCCTCGCCGAATGCCGCCGGATTCCCGTGGTCCTGGACCGCCATCACGCCGAAGGTCGTTCCCTGGAACTGGAGCGGAACGCCCAGCCAGATCGCTGCGGGATGCCCCGACTGCTCGTAGTCTCCGGACTCCTTGAGCAGCCGGATCTGTTCGAGGCCGACCAGCATCGCGCGCCCGGTGCGCAGGACGTACTCCGTCATCCCACGGCGGCCCTTCCTGGGCGGCGGCGGCGGATCCGCCTCGTCCTGGAAGTAGGGGAAGCTCACCAGGTCGGATCCGGGGTCCTGGAGGGCGATGTAGAAGTTCCTCGCGGGCATCAGGGTGCCGATCGTCCCGTGGATCCGCTGGTAGAGTTGCGGCAGGTCCTCGGCGGAATGGACCGCCTCGGAGATCTCGAAGAGCGCCCGTTGGACGAGTTCCGCACGGGCGCGTTCGCCGATCTCCAGGGTGAGCCGTTCATTGGACCCCCGGAGCTCCGCGGTGCGGGAGGCGATCCTACGTTCGAGTTCCCGGTTGAGTTCCTGCAGACGCCGGTCCGTGCGCGCCCGGACGATCTTGTTGGCGCACAGGAACGCGATCGAACCCAGGATCGACGCGTGG
>CAIYXO010000433.1 GCA_903930165.1 uncultured Verrucomicrobiota bacterium
ACCGAGGTCTACCGGGGCGCCGAGTACACCATCGATTTCCATCCGAAGCTGAAGATCGAGCTCGTGGTCGCCGAGGTGCAGCTGAACGAGGCCGTGGACGCCATCATCCGGGGTGCGAAGACCGGCAAGATCGGTGACGGGAAGATCTTCATCTCGGAGGTGACCGAGGTCATCCGCATCCGGACCGAGGAACGCGGCGAACAGGCGGTCTGACCGGAAGCCCGCCCTGGGACGGAGCCTCACGCCAAGGCGCGAAGCCGCAAGGGAGAGGCAAGCAAACCGTGGGGTTCGCTCCGGTGCAGCGGGACAACTCCTTACGTGCGGGTTCCGCTCCGCGTACGGCTTCCCGTCGGAGCCTTTGCGTTTTTGAGTGAGTTCCCACCGGGCTCCCATGGAATCCATCCGTTGAAGCCCGAGACGGTTCGCGGAGCGGAGCACGGTGCGCCCGGAGCGGTCTTGCCGTTCCCGACGGTGCGGGCGCAGTGTCTGCCCATGACCCTCCGCCGTCCGCTGCTCGCGCTCGCCGCCTTCGCCGCCACCTTCGGGGCCATCGCCGCCGACTTCGCGTTCCGCGACGGCGACCGCGTGGTGTTCCTCGGGGACAGCATCACGGAGCAGCGCCTCTACACCACCTACGTCGAGGCCTACGTCCTGACCCGGCATCCGGATTGGTCCCTGACCTTCCGCAACGTCGGCTGGGGCGGCGACACCGCCTGGCTCCGCCAGCGTGCGCATCCCGACGAGGGACGCCTCTTCGCCGCGGAGGGCGAGGCGCTGGACGGGATCGTGACCAACGCGGTCGCCCGCGGCCTGGGACGGGACGTGCTGCCGCATCGGCCGACGGTGGTGACGGTGAAGTTCGGCATGAACGACCACTCCTACCAGAAGTTCCGCCCCGACATCTTCCGCGCCTACGCCCGCAGCCAGGCGGAGATCTCGCGGCAACTCCAGGCGGCCGGTGCGCGGGTGACCTTCCTGACGCCGCAGCCCATCGAGGAACGCCGTGCGGATCCGGACAAGGATGACCGCAACCTGTCGCTCCGGCAGTTCTCGGACGGCCTGAAGGACGTCGCCGCGAAGACCGGCGCCGGCTTCGTGGACCAGTTCCAGCCGTTCATGGACCTGATGCTGACCGCCCGGGCCAAGGATCCGAAGGCCTTCATCGGCGGGGGTGACGCGGTACATCCCGGCCCCTCCGGCCAACTGCTGATGGCCTGGGCCGTCCTCAAGGGTCTCGGCGCCACCGCGCCCGTCTCCGCGGTCTCGGTCGACGCGGCCGGCTCCAAGTCCTCGGCCGAGGGCTGCACGGTCTCGAACCTCAAGGTCTCCGCCGACGGCGTGTCGTTCGACCGGCTCGATGCGGCGCTGCCGTTCCCCGTGGACGACCGTGCCGTCCCCGCGCTCGGACTCGCGCCGGTCCTCGCGGACCTGAGCCGCTACACCCTGACCGTCACCGGCCTCCCCGAGGGCGACTACGAGGTCGGCGTGGATGGCGAGACCACGCTGAAGACGAACTCCAAGGCCTTGGCCGAGGGCGTGGACCTCACCCGCGACGCCGGGGCGGTCACCCGTCAGGCCCAGGACGTCCTCAAGGGCGTGTTCCGCAAGAACGACGTGTACTTCGAGCGTTGGCGCGGCGTGCAGCTGTACAACTTCCCCGGTTGGGCGAAGGGACCCGAGGCCGAGACCCGGCGTGCCGCAGAACTCCAGCGCCTCGACACCGAGGTGGCGAACCTCGAGAAGCGCCTCGACGAGTCCCGCAAGCCCCGCAGCCACACGTTCACCGTGCGCAAGGCGAAGTAGGGAACCGGAGCGGTTTCCATCCGCCGGCCTTGGAGGCTCCGGAGCCGGGGGCCCAGGGCCGGCGTCGCGACCCTCACTTCCCGAACGCCCGCTCCATCGCGCCGGTGTCGCTGTACTCCACGTAGCGCACCAGCAGGCCGTCACGCACCGTCGCCACCGCGGCGATGTCGTTGTGGAACACCTTGCCGGTCGAGAGGACCCGGCAGCGTTCCCGCAGGAGGACCACCACCGATTCCCCGGACGGCAGGTAGGTGTGGTCCTCGAAGTGTTCGTAGGCGATCGATCCGACGATCCTCGCCGCGAAGTCGAAGATCCCGAGGCCCCGGTAGGTCCCTGCCCAAGGAAGGATCCCGGGGTCGCCCGGGAAGACCCACTCGCATTCCGGCGAGATGATCTTCGGGAACTCGGAGAGGTCGCCGCTGCGGTAGAGGTCGTAGATGTGTCGAAGCAGCGCTTCGGGGGATTTGGGTGTGCTCATGGATTCGGGAAACGGGGACGGGGGACCCGCGCAAGGCCGCCGAGACGCCAACGGGTGTCGGAGCCAAGGCCGCTTGTTCGCGGCTTCGCGGTTTCGCGTGAGTCCCTCCTGGGGGTTCAGTCCTGGACGGGCCCGAGGAGCCGCGCCGGCGCGGGGACGATGCGGAATTCCCTGCGGACCCGTTCGTTCCGCACCGGCTTGGTGACCTCGAACGAGGCGCCGCCCTCGGACTCGAGCACGCGCGTGCCGCCGCCGGGCCCCTCGTCGTGGATCACGACCCGGATGCGCGCCTCGAGCGTGATGGTGGTGTAGAGGAAGCAACCGTCCGGGAGCGGATGGGTGATCAGGATCATGTCGTCCGGATCGCCGGTCACCTCGGCCTCCACACGGCGTCCGCCGAAGCCGGCGGAGACCTTCCAGCGCTCGAGCTGGGTCTCCAGTTCGCGGTTGAGGTAGAGGCTCTCGAGCATGTCGTTCTGCCAGATCCAGCCGCCGTCGCCGAGCGTCAGGCTCACCGCCATCGGCGCGTCGTCCGAGTGCAGGCGGAACGCGATCGCCTCGAGGAACGCGTCGGGGGCCCCGCGGAAGCGGACGCCGTTGGCCCAGCTCCAGGTGCGCAGGTTGTGGGTGTTCCAATAGTGGCCGTCCGTCGCCGCGACGCCGCGGGCCACGATCTCGGCGCCGTCCACGCGGACGCGGGCGTCGAGGGTCCGGCGGCAGCCGGTGGAGTAGAAGCGCGGGAAGAGTACCGAGCCGGCCGCCCCGCGGAGACGGTCCACGCCGCTGGCCGCGGATGCGGGCATGTGGAAGTCCCAGGAGACGACCCGGCCGTTGTCCTCGACGACGCCCCAGGCGCGTTCGTCGGTGATGCCGGATCCGGCGCCGATGCGGAGGTCGAAGCCCGACGGGGAGATCCTGGCCGAGGTCAGCGGATAGCGTTGGCGGATGGCGATGTCGTCGCCGCGGAGGCGGTCCCGGTACCAGCACCAGACCTCGGCGATCTGGTAGTCCTCGACCGGTCCGTTGAAGAGCACGTAGCGGACGACCATGGACCGGCCGGCCTCGGGGTCGGTCCAGATGACGTAGTAGGCCTCGGAGAACCCGATCACGGTCGGGTCGAAGACGGGGCGGTTGTCGATGGCGGCGGGCCGGGAGGCGGCCGTGGCGGCGGGAGGGGTTGCGGGATGCATTTGAAAAGAAGCGTTTCGGGCGTCAGGCGTCGGTGATTCAGGCCTGGATGAGGGGACGGGAGTCGCGGGCGGATCCACGGCGCGGGGCCTGGAGGAAGCCGACCTTCGCGAAGTGGGCAAGGTAGCGGTCGAGCACGTCGCGTTGGGCGGGACAGGCCAGGCCGCTGGCGGACACGAGCCGCCGCCAGTTCGACTTGTCGGTGGCCGGGAAACGGACCTGCTCGTCGGTGAGCGCACGGATGAAGTCGACGAACGGGAACAGGGCGTTCTCCTTGAGGCGCACCGGTCCCTGGGCCATCAGCTCGCTCTTCCAGACGGACCATGGCAGCGCACGCATCGGATAGCCCGACTCGTTGAACCAGCGGATGTAGTCGGCGACCGGCGTCGGCTCCGGGTGGAGCGAGTGGTAGACGTGCCCGAGGGTTCCCTCGCGCCGGGCCCCGTGGACGATGACCCGGGTGAGGAAGTCCACCGGGATCACCTCCCAAGTGGATTCCAGCAGCGGCATGGCCCCGAGCTGGATGCAGCCCTTGTAGAAGGAGGACAGGAACTCATCGAGCTTGTGGTACTCGCCGGTGACGCCGTCCCCGCCGACCATGCCGGGGCGGTAGATCGCGGTCGGGATGCCGCGTTCCTTCATCCCGGTCCAGGCCATGCGGTCGGCCACGTGCTTGGCCTGTTCGTAGCCGTTGAGCAGGCCCTCGACGTGCTGCAGGCGTTCGTCCTCCGGAACCACCGAGCCGCGGGCGTAGCCGGTGGACATGATCACGCCGAGCGTCGAGATGAAGTGCAGGTTCAGGACGCGGCCGGGATCCGCCGTGGCCAGACGCAGCACGTGTTCCATGGCGTCGACGTGCGAGGGACGCAGACGCTCGTAGGGGAACACGAAGTTCACCCAGGCGCCGGAGTGGAAGATCGTGTCGTGATCCGCGGCGAGGGCTCGGAAACGTTCCTCGGACAGTCCGAACCGCGGCTCGGAAAGCTCGCCCAGGACGACTCCGACGCGGGCGCCCCAGGAATCGTCCCAGAGCCCGTAGCGGGAAAGGTTGCCGACGACCCGGCGACGACCCTCTACAGGGCTGGCGGCACGGACGAGGCAGGTGACTTCGACCGCGGTCTGCCGCATCAGCTCGGCGAGCAGGAAGGCGCCGAGGTAGCCGGTGGCGCCAGTCAGGAAGACCCGACGCATCATCGGCTCGGAAAGGACCACGGCGCCGGCGCCGGCGTGGACGTCCTCGGGCACGCGCCCCTCGTCGTCGAGCGAGGTGCGGACGGTGGTCAGCTTCGCCTCGCGGCCGGCCTTCACCTCCTCGATGGCGCCGGCGACGCCGGCGACCGTCACCTCGGCCGCGTTGACGAGGGAGATGGACTCCGGCGCTCCGATCTCCCACATGCGGGCGAAGGCCTCGGCGGCGCGCAACGAGTCGCCGCCGAGGTCGAAGAAGCCGTCGTGGATGCCGACACGGTCCACGCCGAGGACCTCGGCCCAGATGGCGGCGATCTTGCGTTGCCAGGCCGTGCGCGGGGCGACGAACGGCGTCGCGAGGTTCCCGCGGCGGACCTTGTTCCGGGAACGCATCTCGGCCTGGAGGCCGGCCGGGTCCCCGTGGAGCCGGGCCAACGTCTCCAGTCCTTGGGCGACGTCGGAAAGGCGGACGCGGTCGGTTCCGGAACCGGACGCCGGGGTCGATGGACTGGAGTCGGCCGCGGCGGAGGATGCGGGAAGCGTGTGTTCCGTCCGCGAGGCGGCGACGGCGGCAGGCACCTTGCCCAGCGGCAGGCGGATCTCCTGGATGGAGGCGACGGCCTCCTGCATGGGCGACCACGGTTCGCCGAGGCTTTCCAGGAAGTCGCGGACCGGACGGTTCTTCTCCGAGGCCACGAAGCGGATGTGGACGGCGTCGAGACCCAGGGAGGCCGCGAGCGAGGCGAGGTGCTCGACCATCGTCTGCTCCACGCGTTTGCCGAGGACCCGGCAGCTCATCATGAAGGATTCGCAGACGAGCGCGCGGGCGCCGGCGTCGGGATGGGCGACGAGCAGTCCGACCAGCCCGTAGTCGCCGAAGCGGTCCTTCACCCGGACCGTGCGGACCCGGATCGAAGGATCCTGGAGGAGCGACTCCACGGCCACCTCGTCGCGCCGGATGGAGGTCGCGTTGAACTGGTTCGTGCGCTGGGTCAGTTGGGCGACCCTGGGGATCTCGTCCTTGGCGGCGGGGGCGATCTCCACGCGGACCTCCAGCTGGGCGATGAACGACCCGAAGCTGCGGGCGGACGAACGGACCGCCTCGCGCTGGAGGTTCTCCCGGTACATGCGGGTGCGCTCACGGTCCTCGGCGGTGAC